>JASMCJ010000078.1 GCA_030753365.1 Candidatus Woesearchaeota archaeon | reverse complement strand
CCTTATTCAGTTTATAAAAAATAAGTAAATTATTTAGTTCATTAATGATATTCATATTCAAAAAGGAGATTTCATGGCATCAAATATAATTAAGCAAATAAAGAACAATTACATCTACCTCCTGGCTCTCCTACTCTTAACATTCACTTTTTTTATAGGATTTTATAACTATAAAGTCCCTGCGCATGACGTTGCAACATTCTATTATCCAAACGCAGAAGCATTAAAAATCTCCTTATTTGAATACCACGACATCTGGCCTTTATGGATGCCATATGGCTTCAGCGGAACGCCTTTCTTAATGAAACCTGAACTAGGCTATGACAGTATTCAGGGAATAATGATGCTCTTAATTCCAGACACATTAATAGCCCTCAAGATGAGCTATGTTCTTGCTTTCTTTCTCTCAGGGCTCTCAATGTACATCTTCATGAGATACCTCAAACTCCCAAAAAAGTTCGCTTTTATTTCATCCCTCGTCTACATGCTAAACGGCCATGTAAGCTCAAAGCTCCTGCCTTGGGGCTGGCTCACAACCCTAAGCGGTTATGCAATAATGCCCTTGCTATTCATGTTCGTCATGAAATCATTAAAAGAAAAAAACTGGATAAAAAACTCAGTAATAACCGGAATTCTTTACGCAATACTATTCAGGTTCAACCCTGACATGAAAATAGGAATCTGGCTTGGCCTTGTCCTCTTCTTCTACTTTCTATTCCATGTATTCAGAAAATACTCCACAAAAAAGCTCATCAAAAGCAGCATGGTTTACCTTCTTATAGTAATCATCTTCTTTGGACTATCAACTCAAAGGATATTAGCTAACATAGACTACCTTGACATAAGCAGCAGAGGAGAAACTCCTTGGAAAAAAGCTTCCTCAAGGCAGTTAAAATTCCCGGACATGTTCAACAAGCTAATAGAACCAATCTATGAGGGAATGCCCCAAGTCCAAAGAAGTGAAGGAAACGGAGACCACATAGGAATCATTGCTTTTATCTTAATATGCTTTGCCCTATTCAAAAAATACAAAAGCAAACTAGTCCAATTCTTTTCATTCACTATAGTACTATCCATAATAATAGCAAACAACACATTTTCATTCTACTATTTCCTATGGAAATATGTCCCATTCTTCGACAGTTTAAGATACCTGGACAGAAGCCTATTCCTATTCTGTTTCTCTGCTTCCATACTCGCAGGTATAGGAGCGCAGCAGCTCTTTGAACATATCAAGAAATACAAAAAAATAATTTACATCATTCTCGTCTCTTTAATCATCATCAACCTATGGACATTTAACTACAGCCATTTCACAGGCGGCTCCACAAAAGAATGGACTGATGCAAAACAAGCAATAGAAAACAATCATGTATTACAACACATCAGCAAGCAGCCAGGCATATTCAGAATACAAACCTGGGAAACAAAAGGGATTGACTGGGCCACTGACTTTTACAATGTGCCATTAAAGTTGGAGCACATATACAAATACGATCCAACATGGTATGTTCCTTACATGAACGGCTACTTAAGTTTTGCATACAACGACCTATCAAAATTTTGGGGAATCTTAAACGTAAAATATATCACTGCAACAGACAAAATAAACGTCCCTGGCTTCCGGTTCATAGAAAAATTTGAGGACTGTAAAATCTGCTTCCCAGAAGTTGAACCCTTAAAAAAGGGCTGGGGACCTTACCTCTACGAAAATGAAGGGTTTCTGCCAAGGGCATTCGTTGTAAAAAATAGTATCTTAATACTAGGAAAAGAAGAATCAGTCACACAAACAATCAATTTCTTAATGATTGATAAAAAGTTCAAGCCAGGCAACACTGTAATAATACCAGGAAAAGAAAAAATAAATGATTATACCATAAGCGAGCTAAAAAAATACGGCGCCTTATTCTTAGTAGAAGGCTCTATTGACCATGAATCAACCCCTATAATAGAAAACTATGCCAATTCAGGAGGAATATTATTCCCAGACTTCACAAAAAATAAGAGCACAATCACAAGAGAAGACTTAACAGAATTATGGAACTTTTTCAATAAAAGTACATCTATTCCAATACCAGACGAAGACATAATAATGCATAATTTTGACAAAAGAGAAATCAAACTAAACAAAAAATACAAAGGTTTTTTAGTTATCAGCGAAAAATTCTCTATATTCTCTGGCTGGGAAGCTAAGGCTGATAGAATCAAACGAGAAATCTTAAACGCTGACATCATGATCAGCTCTGTTTACTTAGAAGGAAATGAAGATAGTATAATATTTGAATACAAACCCAAACCTTATACTACTGGCTTATATATCACCCTAATAACCCTTATTTTAATCATAATATACTTAGGTTATACAAAAGTGACATCCTCCCACAACTGAAGTTGTGGGTTTCCTTTAAATAGCAAAACATGCTTAAAGTGGGAGGATGGCGACCAAAAAAGATACCCAGTATCTAACCCACGAATGAAATTGGAGGTATCCTTTTTTGTGTATAAAACACAAGCATCAAACAAAATGAAATTAAACATTAAAAATAAATTAAGCAACCATCTAATTTACATTCTAGCTCTTCTGCTCTTAACATTTGTATTCTTTATAGGCTTCTACAATCATAAAGTCCCGGCTCATGACATAGCAACAGCATACTATCCTTTTACAGAAGTATTAAAGATCTCTCTATTCGACTATCACGACATCTGGCCATTATGGATCCCATATGGGTTCAGCGGAACACCCTTCCTCATGAAGCCAGAGTTTGGCTTTGACAGTATTCAGGGAATAATGATACTTCTAATTCCAGACACATTAATAGCCCTCAAGATGAGTTATGTTCTTGCCTTCTTTCTCTCAGGGCTCTCTATGTACATTCTCATGAACTATCTCAAAGTCCAAAAAAAGTTCGCCTTCATTGCCTCTCTTGTTTACATACTAAACGGCCATGTAAGCTCAAGGCTCCTGCCCTGGGGCTGGCTCACAACCTTAGGAGGCTATGCAATAATGCCTTTGGTATTCATGTTTGTCATGAAATCACTAAGAGAAAAGAATTGGGTTAAAAATTCAATAATCACAGGAATCCTCTATGCAATACTATTCAGGTTTAACCCTGACATGAAAATAGGAATCTGGCTCGGCCTTGTACTCTTCTTTTACTTCTTATTCCATATATTCAGCAAGTTCTCTAAAAGAAAACTCTTTAGAAGTTGTATGGTCTACCTTCTCATAGTAATCATCTTCTTTGGACTATCCGCCCAAAGGATAATTCCCAATATAGATTATCTTGAAGTAAGCAGCAGAGGACAAACTCCCTGGAAAAAAGCCTCTTCAAGACAGCTAAAAAACCCTGACATGTTCAACAGGCTAATAGAACCAATCTATAAGGGAATGCCAAAAGTTCAAAGAGCAGAAGGAAACGGTGACCATATAGGAATCATTGCCTTTTTATTGGTATGCTTTGCCCTATTCAAAAAACACAAAAACAAAATCGTCCTATTCTTCTCATTCACTGCATTATTATCCATCATGATAGCAAACAACACATTTTCATTCTATTACTTCCTATGGAAATATATACCATTCTTCGACAGCTTAAGATACTTGGACAGAAGCTTATTCCTATTCTGTTTCTCTGCTTCCATACTCGCAGGCATAGGAGCACAGGAACTTCTTAAGCATGTTAAGAAACACAAAAAATTAATCTACATTGCTTTAGTCTCCTTAATCATCCTAAACCTATGGACATTCAATTACAGCCATTTTACAGAAGGCTCCACAAAAGAATGGGTTGATGCAAGAAGCGCAATAGAAAACAATCATATACTACAATACCTCAGCAAACAGCCTGGCACATTCAGAATACAAACTTGGGAAACAAGAGGAATTGACTGGGCCACTGACTTTTACAACATACCATTAAAACTAGAGCATATATACAGATACGACTCAACATGGTATGTTCCTTACATGAACGTTTACTTAGGTCTTGCAAACTCACAGCCTTCAAAACTCTGGGGAATTCTGAATGTAAAGTATATCACATCAACAAAAGAAATGGATGATATTACAGCAACAGAAGAGATAGATGTTTCAGGATTTAAGCTCATAAAAAAGTTTGAGAATTGCAGTGTCTGTTTCCCAAAAGTTGAGCCTTTGAAAAAAGCCTGGGGGCCTTACCTCTACGAAAATGAAGAATCCTTGCCAAGAGCATTTATTGCAAGCAACAGTATTCTAGTAGTAGGAGAATGGGAAAGTGCCACAAGGGCTATTTATGGCTTAATACTCAACGGTAATTTTAGCTCAAGCAGCACGGTAGTAATAAGAGGAAAGAAAAGAGTAAATGATTATAGCTTACAGGAATTAAAAAGATACACTGCAGTAGTATTAGAAAAAGGTTCCATTGACCAAAATTCAATATTTACATTAGAAGATTATATCAATTCAGGCGGCACCCTAATACCTGACATAACAAAAAACAAGAACATTATCACAGAAGAAGAATTAACAAGGCTATGGAACTCTCTTAATAACAATACCTTAATCCAAATACCAGACAAAGACATAATAATGCACAATTTTGACAAACGGGAAATCAAACTAAACAAAAAATATAAAGGCTTCTTAGTCATCAGCGAAAAGTTTTCAGTATTCCCTGGCTGGACAGCTTTAGCTGATGGAAATACAAAGCAAATTCTAAACGCCAACGCCATGATAAGCTCTGTTTATCTGGAAGGAAATGAAAATAACATAATATTTGAATACAAACCAAGATCTTACACTACTGGCTTATATATAACCGCAATAACCTTAATCTTAATCATAGGATATTTTAGTTATAAGAAAATAAAAAAGATAAAGGAAAAAAATGATACTCAGCATAATAATCCCGGTTTATAACGAGAAAAGCACAATACTCTCTCTGCTCAAGAAAGTTGAGGCAGCAGACATTGGAAAGCTTAAGAAAGAGATAATCATAATAGATGACTTCTCAACAGATGGAACAAAAGATCTATTAGTCAAAATAAAAGGTCACAAAGTATTCTTCCATGAAAAAAATAAAGGCAAAGGCTCTGCAATAAGGACCGGCTTAAAACATATCACAGGTGACATAATCATCATACAGGATGCAGATCACGAATACAATCCTGATGAATATTCTAAGCTATTAAAGCCAATTTTAGAAAGAAAAACAAAAGTAGTCTATGGCTCAAGATTCATGAAAAAGCCCCTCCTAGGAAAAGAAAGATGGGGCATTCCCTCTCATTATATAGGAAACAAGCTGCTCTCTATCACAACTTCCATCCTATACTTAAGATGGATCAGCGACATGGAAACCTGCTACAAAGTATTCACAAAAGATGTTCTTAACTCACTAACACTAAAAGCAAAAAGGTTTGACTTCGAGCCTGAGATAACAGCAAAGATTTTAAAGAAAGGTTACAAAATAATTGAAATCCCCATAAGCTACAACTGCAGAAACTTTAATGAAGGAAAAAAGATAAGCTGGAGAGACGGTGTCAAAGCGATTTTATATTTAGTGAAGTACAGGTTCGTTGATTAGGTGATTATCATTAAGCTAACTAAAATAAACTTAGAATCAATCTTTCTCCTAATAGTATTCTCTGTAATGCTCTGGGCAGGCTGCGCTATATTCTTCAACCACGAGCTAAGCCACAACTTTCCCTTCGGCTATCTTGCATCTGACACCTACCAACACCAGGTAAGAGTTGAATCAATAAAACTAATGGGTAATTATAGGTATGAAGCCCCATATATCGTAGCAGGCTATGAAGACAATGTAGGCTTTTACCAGCCATTACTATATCACATAGGCGCAATATTCTCTTATGTCTCAGGCCTTGAAACCTATGACAGCACATACCTCCTAATATTCATACTAACCTCCTTCGCTTCTCTAATAATGTACCTTATAATAAGACAATTCAACAAACACGTTGCAATACTAAGCCTCCCTCTCTCTCTCTTAGTATTTTCTCAGGCCCCCTACATAGGATTCACCTGGGGCCATTGGCCAGCCGTCTCTGCCCAGTTCTTTTTAATCGCATTCTTCTGGGCGCTATCAAAAATCAACTTAAAGAACTCATTCATCCTATTCACTATTTTTCTTTCTGCAACAATCCTAACACACACATCAGAAGCAGTCTTCGCGGCAATGTTCTTATTCATCTACTTCATCTACAAATTCATAAAAAAAGATTACAAAACCCTATTCAAACAAGCCTTAATAGGATCCATACTCTCATTCATAATCTGCTTTTATTATTTAGTAATCTTCAAATTCACCTGGGCAAGGATGCAGCCTTACTCATTCTACGCAATGAAAGCATGGGCCAGCCCAATGTTCGGCATACCCAGTTTCAAATATCTCCTAATCTTCTTATCAATAGGCTTCATCATTTCTCTCTTTTATTTCAGGAAGAAAAAAAGCACTGCATTCCTTGTTGGACTTGTAATGTTATTAATAGGCTACAGCAACTACTATGGCTTTGGCCACCGCTCATTCCAGGCAAGGTTCTTCTGGCCAATCTATCTCTCAATCTTCTTAGGCGCAGGAATATACTATTTAATAAAGTTAATAATTAAAAAATTGCAAACAATCCATAGTATAGCCATAGCCTCCATATTTCTCATTATTTTAAACATATCAGCAATGAGTTCCATAGTTCCTGTCACAGCAAGATTCACAGCCCAGGGACTAATGAGCCAGCAGCACTGGGACATGTTCAGATGGTTCCAGGACAATGTAAATAATGAAAAAATCTTATTCTTCTATGGAGACTTCTACGGCCAAAAAGCTATCCTAAGAAACACTCACATCCCTCCTTACAGGGTAGGCACAAACTACTTCACCAGCATTCTGCAAAACAAAACTATAAAAAGGGAATACATGATATCCAGGTTAGGCGACCATCACGGCGTTCACTACGCCTACAGAAAATCCTTCTTTGAATACGGCTACCATGCAGAAGAAGAAGAATCAAAAGACCCCACATACTACTACAGCAAGATGAGAGACATCTGCACATTTGACTACTACATATTCGACAAAGTAAGCCAGCAGCCAGTATTTGCCCAATACAACATGCTCATTGCAAGTGAGCTCATTAAAAAAGAATGGATCCAGCCAGTTTATGGAAACGATTATGTTATAGTCTTAAAAAACAATAATCCAGGAGAGGACTGCATAAATGAAAAAAGATTTGATTAAAAAAGAAGCGGTAAGTCTAGTCTACATACTCTTAGCAGGAATAGTTATCTTAAAAATCCTGTTTTATAATGAAGACTTTCCCACAATCCTAAGAACCTTACTTGCATTCTTCTGGCTCTTTATACTGCCAGGCTTCTCACTAATGTACTACTGGGAAGACAAGTTAAACTTCATGGAACGATTTCTGATAGGCGTTGCTGTCAGCGCTGCAATAATAGGAACGTGCTCATACTACTTTGGCTTAATCGGCCTGAACATAAAATATCATGGAATACTGCTTCCTTTACTTCTATTAACTATAGGGAGTATAATCATAATCAAAAACAAATGAAACTCTCAATACACTTTTTTGTATCATTAGTCTTAATGATAACATTGTACCCTTTCTATAACTGGCCAGTCTTATACTTATTCATAGGCGGTTTCTTAATCGACTTTGACCATTACCTGTACTATATCATAAAATTCAGGTCCTTAAATTTAAAAAAAGCTTCTAAATATTTCCTTAAGCCAGGCCTAAAAGATGTCTTAGTCATCTTCCATACATTCGAATTCATGATAGTGTTCACATTATTCTGCTTATACTTTAATCTTTATCTACTTCTAACAGGATACCTTATACATAATATACTAGACTACATATATCTCTACAAACATAACTTCTTCAATCGCAGAGCATCTTCATTATTGATGTGGATTGTTAGGAGGGTTTGAGAAAGCAAAAGAAACTTATCTCTTATTATAACCAAACAATTTATTATATTTGTCATGGTCCATATACTCAAGAATAAAGGCAATGATTTTAGTTTCATCACCAATAATAGTATAAAGAAGCCTCCAATAACCTACAAGTTCTACTCTGAACACCTTATCCGTTCCATATTTTTGTATAACAAATTTATTAAGATATTTTCTCGGAATCAGGTCTCCATACTTAAAATCAGCTTTAATATTTTTCATGGCATTATTAATAGAAGTAAGCAGCTGCTCATAAGTTGGTTTCTTCTTTGCAGCTTTGCCTTCTAACACCGCTTGTTGAAGCTCCTGATACTCCTGATAAGCTTCATCATCAAACTGGAGGATTGTTGGTTTATCCATTTTACATAACTGTAACAGCTTTGTTAAGCTTTAACTTAAGCTTATTGCTGACATCTTCCTTGTAAATCCAAATAATCCCTTCCTTAAGAATAGCAATCTTTCCGCTTTCCTCCAGATATTCAAGAATAAGGTTAAGAGTTGGCCTCATTATCTGTTTAGATAGCCTTCTATCTATTTCATTCTTCGAAAGAGGCTCATCAGATTCCTTAATAATCTTCTCTACATTGAGCACTGTATCCAATCTTGGGTAGTGTAGGACTTGTCGTTCCATTTTAGCTAGTATTATATATATATACTATAGTATATACATATACTATATAAACATTTCGCTTCTGTGATTTATAAGCTACCAAAATAGAGAATTATTTTTCTACTTTTCTCTGTCTTATGTACGTCCTAAATGATCTGGATGGTATCTAAGAATTATTGTGAAAAGTCAAACTTCTTTACTCTGCCTTTCTTTAAATCATCAAGAGATCTAAGCATATGCTTAAGAAAATCATTCTGTTCTTCAAGTTCAGTTTCCAGTTTTTTAGTTTTTGAGGGCATTTTTAAGATTTGGTTTAGTAATACTCCTACCAAGATTAACTATTTCCATAGATAACTTATTGATTAATTTTTGTTGTTCGTTGATTAATCCTTTGATCTTATTCATTTTAGGTACCATTGAGCAAGTTCCATATTTAATAGTTTCTATTTTCTATGAAATTTTTAAACACTTCGATATTATTTTTAACAACATCAATCACTTCTTGTTGATCTTTCTTATCAGAGACACCAACAAATAATACAATAATTTCATTATCATAAACTAAATAATAAACTCTATAAGCATCATTTTTCAGTTCTCTAAACCGTTTATATCCTAAAGGCTTTCCTTGTGAATAAGGATCATCTTTTAAATTATTGAATTGTATTTTAAATCTCTCCTTAATCTGTATAGGAAGTTTATTGAAAGATTTTTCAAAATCTGTTGTCTCTATAAGTTCATATTCTGCCATAGTCTCTCCAAAGTAAATCAAATATATTAAATTATCTCTTTTTCAAAACAATCAAACTTCTCAACTCTTCCCAAACTTCTTCAACCCAAGCCCAACTCCAACCAACAGCAGAAAAGTAACAACTATTGCAACCCTAATAGAATTAACCACAAACCCTAAATAATAAACAAAAATAGAAAACACTCCTATACCCATAAAGAACGAAAACACTATCTTCTCTCCAAACTCAATATCAAAATTATCCAGTATCAAATAAAAAGGCAGAAAGAACAATAATATTGCTCCTCCTACAACCTTAACTCCTGTAAACCCAAACAATATAAATGAAAATATGATTATTAAAGCCAATATCCCTATCCCAAATTCTCTATTTCCAATCTTAACCAAGCTTATACACCCTTATCAATTCATGATTAACCACTAAACTGCCATTAACCAACTCTTGCTCTTCAAAAGCCTGCAGCTTCCTTAACTCCTCTGCATAAGTAGGATCCTGCCTAAGCAGAATCAAATCAGAATAATCAACCATCACATAAATCGGCTTCCCTCCTAAATCTAAAGAGCCTTTATACGGCCTTATATAACGATGCGAAACAAACCACATCCATCTCATCTTCTGCTGCCTTACCATAGGCAATATCCCCAACCCTGTAATATTAGCTCCCATAGGAATAGAAGACTCTCTTATTGCTTCCGCAGCTTTGTATTGAGTTGGTGTTATTCTAACAATACCTTCATAAGCACCTTTTAATTGTGAATACGCAGGCTTAAAATTAGAGCTAAACACCATAAAAACAAACAAGCCAATCAGAACATACTTAATATAATTTTTATACCTCTTCTTAATCTTAAAAACAAGACCCAGTAAAAAAGGTATGCTCAGCAATCCCACTGCTGCCAAAGGATAAAACACATGCGCAGAAGCTGCCAAACTTCTCTCCGGCCTTCCTGAACCCATAAACACAATCATATGTATCATAAAATAAACGCCCAGCAAAAAGCTAAGCAAAAGCAAATCTTTTCTCTCTCTCCTAAACAAAATAAAAAACAACCCTATAAGCAGCAAAGGCAATGTCCAATACCCTCCATTCATAGCATCATAATCAAAATAAGCCTCTGGCTGCGTCCCCCAACTAACATAAAGCTCCTTCCATGCAAACCATGAAAAAAAGCTACCAAAATCATGATACAATGGGCTTTTTGCTTTCTCTTCTTCAGAACTTCCACCCATCTGCCCAAACACACTAGCTGTCTGCAAAGGAAAAATTCCCAGCATAAGCAGGAATATCAAAGCGCACACTGAAATATGCTTAAAGCTAAAAGGAATTTTTCTCTCTTTAATCAATAAAAACAAGCTAAAAAAAACCAAAGCCACAATCGTATGAAAGCTTCCAACAGGATGCAGATAAAAATTAACGCCTAACAATACTGCAAAAATATAAGCATAAACCGGCTTTGTATTGCCATCCAGATAAGAGCAAACATACTTATAAAAAACATACAAAACCAAAGGCGTATAAAAATAAGATATCTGTTGCGGCCACTGTCCCCACAAGAAAACCATAATATCTCTCATTGAAAAAACAAACAATAAGCTTGAAAGGAACGCAACCCAAAACCCAAACAATCTCTCCAAAACAAAATAAGAAATCAAAACAATAATAGAACACAAGATAGCATTAAACAAAAACACAGGCAGTATCCTCTCCCCTCCAAAAATCTGCATGATTGCAAAATTAACATGATACGGCGGATGATACCACAAATGATGCGGACTAAAAAAGTTATCAGTTCCATACCTCTTATCAATAAAATACGGCAAAACATAAACTGACTTATCCGTCTCCGCCATATAATCTCCTACAGTAAAATGTGAGCCAGCATCCACCTCGCCATAAGGCATCCTATTCTTCTGAAAAGGCAAAGTCCAGAGATAAAGCGTAAATAAGAACAAAGCTGTTATCAAAAGAACCTTTATTTTTCTGTTCATTCTTATTAAGAACTCATTTTCGTATTTAAATTTGATGTTTTTTGTGGGGGATTGACCTGCTATGATCTAATCAGGATGATAAAACTTCTTATTTGAATCAGGAAGTAACTCAGCAACCAATTGCCTATATGATATGTGAAGAAACTACGTAAAAAGGTATTTTAGTTGTTTTGTAGTACCCTATTTATGATATTGCCTTAATAGAAACTTTATAGTGAACTTAATATCCCCAGTCAAATCATATTTTCTTAAGGTTTCATAGTACTTTATCCTGTCTTTTAATCTTATATTTACTGGAGGATATTTATGCTTTATTAGAACATAATTAAGGAGCAGCCTCCCAACCCTGCCATTCCCATCCTGAAAGGGATGAATTTTTTCAAACTGGTTATGCACCACAGACGCTAAGAGTAAAGGAGGATATTTTTCCTTATATCTATTATACCAAACAACCAATTCATTTAGCAAGTCTTTTACCTTATTATAGGAGGCTCCCTGATGCATTATGTTTCCTTCTTTATCTTTAATCACTACCTCAACACTTCTGAATCTCCCTGCAAAGGATTTTGTATGATTAAAGCAAATTTGATGAATTTTTTTTATGAATTCTAATGACAACCTTTCTTTTGTTGATTTGATAAATTCAACAGCGCTAGCCACATTAATGGTTTCTATTTCATCAAAATTTTCAGGCTTAATTTCCTTATCAATAAGGTCTTTTACCTCTGAAAAAGTAACTGTTGAACCTTCTATTGCATTTGTATTATAAGTAAATTCTTCTGTAAATCTGTTCCAGTCCTTCTTATTAAAATGTTCTACTTTAATCTTGGATTCTATCTTTCTAAAATATTCTATCTCATCTCTTGTTAGTTCGTACTCTAAAATGTCTCTTTTCTTAAGCTGTTCAAGAATTAGTTTTTCCGCATGGTTCTTTAGTTTATTAAGCCGGTTATCATTAAGGTCTGAGCCAAGATATCTTTGTATTTTTTTTACCTTGCTTCCTATCCTATAGCTATGGCTTAAATAATATTTCTTTTTCTTCC
>JASMCJ010000077.1 GCA_030753365.1 Candidatus Woesearchaeota archaeon | reverse complement strand
AGAAACATGTTATACAATAAATAATGTGACTCCATCTTTGACGAGTAAACTGGAGAACTGGACTTGCTCTATTAATGGTTATGATAATAGTTCATGGAGCGGCTGGAAGAACAGCTCTACGATTACTATACTGAATAAAGCGCCTGATATACCTGAGTTAAATTCTCCAGTAAATGGAAACTATATTGAGGTTAATTTCTCAGTGCTTAACTGGAATGTGACTGATATAGATTTGGATGCTATGAACTGTTATGTGTATGCGCAGAATATAAGCAATCCTTCAAATATTGTTAATGTGACATCTGGCATAACTAATGGTTCAGATTCAGCATATAACTGGACTGAGTTGAATGATTCTGTTTATTATTGGAAAGTTAAGTGCGATGATGGCTCAGAGAATTCGTCTTTGTCAGTTATTAGGAATTTTACTATAGATACAACTGCTACGGTAATAACTCTTATACTTCCTATTAATAAATCAGGGGATAATGATGGGAATATTACCTTCAGTTATAATGTGACTGAGACAAATGATGTAGATAATTGTTCGCTGACTGTTAATAATGAGGTGAATATAACGAATGTTTCAATTTCTAAGAATGAAACAAATTACTTCCATTTATATGATATCCCTACAGTGCAGTATAATTGGAGCATAAATTGTATAGATAATATTGGAAATATTGGTGAGAGCAATGAGAGATTGTTAGCGGTTGTGCTTACGACTGAATATGATTATGCAACAAACTTGTCTTCTCTAAATGTGTTTAATATAACTAATATGTTCCTTACTGTTACAAAATATGGAAAGATTAATTTCACTAATATTACAGACTTAAGTGATGGGACTGATATTGATAAATATGTTAATATTACTTCTAATAGAATAGAGATTAATTCAAGTATGATAAGTGCATTTAATAGGTCAGCTATTTTAGAGGTGTATAATCTTACTTTTACTAATCCTAGGATATTAAGGAATTATGAACCTTGTCCTCTGACAATCTGTAAGGAAAATAATTATACTAATCATACACCTAGCAATAGAACCTTATCATTTAATGTTACCCAGTTTACTGTTTATTCTACTGATGAAACACCTGTGCCAGGACCTATAATAGTAAGAGATGCTGAAGGCACAGGAGAAAGCATAGGGGGACCTATGAAGATTGTGAGGAAGTTTGAGGTTGATAGAGATTTGTTGAAGATTAAGCTTAAGCAGGGGGAGACAAGGGAAGAGAAACTGGTTATTACTAATGGAGGAGATGTTAAGCTTAACTTTAGTATAAATGTGATTGGCGTGGAGGATTTGGTTTTGGTTATGGATGATAGTTTTGTGTTACAGCCTAAGGAGTCTAAAGAGGTTACTTTGTATCTTTCTGCAAGCGATGAACAGCCTGTGAAGCTGTATACAGGCAAATTGCTGATTACAGCAGGGTATGTTGTGAAAGTGATGGGTGTTATTATAGATGTTACTAAGAAGAAGCCGCTGTTTGATGTGGGTGTTGAGGTTCATAATGTGACTAAGAAAGTGTTGAGAGGAGAGTATGTTGAGGCTGATATTACTATGATTAATGTTGGTGATCTTAAGAAGGTTGATGTCACGATTAATTATGCTATTAGGGATATTGACGGCAATGTGATTAATTTCAGGGAAGAGACGATGGCTGTTGATGGAAGGCTGTCTGTTACAAGGAGGTTGAAGCTGCCTGAGGATGTTGAATATGGGAATTATCTGTTCCATGTTGAGCTTACTTATGGCAAAGAGAAGGCTGTGAGCACTGATGTGTTTGAAGTTGTTGAGACTAAGCCTGTTGTTGAGGTTAAGAGGTATGCAAGGATAAGCGACTTTAGGGATTATATGCTGTTTGTTTTATTGATTATGATTAGCGTGATTTTGGGTATTATTGGATATAAGACTGGCAAGGAGTCGTTGTCATGGTTTAGGTATCATAAGCTTGAGAGGGAAGCGGTTTCATTGAGCAGAAGGAAGTTTGAGGTTGGGAGGAAGTTTAGGCAGATTAGGAATCTTGAACAGGGACTGACTATACAGAGGTTTAACAATTTGTTGATGAGCGTGATATCTGATATAAAGGAGAATAGGATTGATGATGATACTATTGAGAAGTATAATAAGATGACTATGATTTATAATGATTTAAGGATGAGTAATATTAAGAGAGAGGATAAGGTTAGAGTGTATAGGAGAATTGCTAATATAAGGAAGGCACTTAAGAAGTATGCGAAGTAGATAGTACTAATGAGGTGATAAAAATGAATAAAAAACATCTTCAATTGTTGGAGTGGGTTGGCAAGCTTAAGATTTGTGAGAAGGTTATTATTGTTGAGGGTATTAAAGATAAGAGGGCTTTGGAGAAGCTGGGGATTGAAAATGTTATGAGCCTTAAGAAGTCGCTTTACAAGGTTGCTGAGGATATGGCTAAGCTGGAGAAAGAATGCATTATACTTACTGATTTTGATAAGAAGGGGAAGGAACTTTATAAGAAACTGAAGGAGGGATTAGATAAAGAAGGTGTTAAGGTTGATAAGTTTTTTAGGGAATGGTTGAGAAAGCATACTAAGCTGAGCCATATTGAAGGGTTGTTTGCTTATGTGAATAATGCTTAGTAGGTTATGCTGAATTCTTTGAATTCATTTTTGTATTCTTCCCATTTGATGTTGAGGTTTGTGACTTCTGCTGAGGATGGACCTTGTTTGCAGAGTTGCAGTAGTTGGTTTAAACTTTCTTCTTCGCCTTCTGCTACTAGTTCAACACTGTTTCCGGTTTGGTTTTTTACATATCCTGTTATGTTTAAAGATTTTGCTTGCTGTTTTGTGAAGTCTCTGAAGAAGACTCCCTGGACGGTTCCATGGATTATCAGGTGTAAGCGTTTTTTCATATTAAATTAACATGTTGTTTAATCTTTATAAATGTTACAAAAAGTTAATAAATAAAGACTGTTTATTAAGGCATTATGATTAAGAATCAATTGAAGACTGTTGTGCTTTTGGGGTTGTTGACCGGAGTTTTGCTTTGGGTGGGCAATCTTATGGGTGGAATGCAGGGGTTAGCTTTTGCTTTAGTTTTTGCTGTTATTATTAATTTTGGAAGTTATTGGTTTTCTGATAAGATTGTTTTGGCTATGTATAGGGCTAAGGAGGTTAATGAGGAGAGTTCTCATAGGTTGTTTAAATTGGTTAAGGAGGTTTCTCATCTTGCTAATGTTCCTATGCCTAAGGTTTATATTATTCCTACTGAAAATTCGAATGCGTTTGCTACTGGCAGGAATCCTAAGCATGCTGCTGTGGCTTGCACTGAAGGTATTTTGGAGCTTATGAATGATGATGAGCTTAAAGGTGTTATTGCGCATGAGGTTTCACATATTAAGAATAGAGATACTTTAATTCAGGCTGTTGCTGCTACTATTGCAGGTGTTATTTCATATGTTGCTATGATTGCCAGATGGGGAGCTATTTTTGGAGGTTTTGGAGGAAGGGACAGGAGAGGAGGCTCTGGATTAGAATTGCTTGTGCTTGCGATTGTTACTCCTATTATTGCTGCTATTATTCAACTGGCTATTTCAAGGAGTAGGGAGTATATTGCTGATGAGAGCGCTGCTAAGACGTTGCATAATTCTTATGGATTGGCTGATGCTTTGGAGAAATTGGAGCATAATGCGGCAAGGCATCCTATGAGGTTTGGAAGCCCTTCTACTGCGCATTTGTTTATTGCTAATCCTTTTAGCGGCAGAGGAATGATGAAGCTGCTTTCTACACATCCGCCACTTCAGGAGAGAGTTAAGAAGTTGAGAGGGATGAGAGTTTAGTTTATTTCCAGAACAATTGTCTTATCTTTTGTGTTTACTTCTTTTACTATCTTATGGCCTTTTAGTTTGGCTTTTATTTCTTCCCAGCTGTATTTTTCTTTTGCTTTGATGATGTCTTTGAGAATGGTTTTGATTAGATTGTAGTTGGAATAGATGAGTTCTGCTTTCTTTTTGTGTTCTTCTTCTTTCTGGTTTAGCTCTTTGATTTTATCTTCTTGTGTTTGGAGGATGGAGGTTAATTTATCTTTTTGTTTTTGGAACCTGATTTCTTCGGGATTTTTTGTTTCTGTTTTGTTGGAGGATTCTATTAAGCTACTGAAGGTTTTGAAGCCTTTTAGGTCTGGTGTTCTGGTTTTTAGGGTTTTGAATGCTGAGAATAATAAGCTAATTTCTTTTTCTTTTAAGAGAGATGGTTTTTTGGTTTTGTCTATGTTTGTTATAGTGCATACTTCTTCTGAGTAAAGGCCGCCTAAGCTTAGCTCGGTTGCTAGGAAGGTGACTAGCTTGTCTTTTTTTGTTTGTTTTAAGGCTTTGGTTAGTTCAGGTTGTTTTAGTGCAATGAAGTTGTATGCTTTTTCTGGATATTTGTATGTTATGCCTTTTTTGATTTCTCTTTGGCTCCATTTTTGCTGTTCTAACTGGCTTATGATTGTGTAGTTTTCATCGCAGAGGATTATGTTGCCTTTGCTGAAGAGTTCAATGATTAGGATGTGAGTGGTTTCTTTTTCTAGTTGGATTTCTATGATTCTTTCAAAGTTTTTTTGGGAGATGCTTCTGATTCTTGCATTGTTTAGGTGTTTTCTTAGGAAGATTGAGAAGTTTGAAGGAGTTTCTATGGTTTCCTTTTTTTCTGTTAGGAAGATGAATGATGGTAGAGATATTTTTAGGTAACTTTTGCCTTTGTTAGGGGTGTGGAGCTGGAAGTAGAACTCTTTCTTTGAGAGTTGATATACGTTGTTTATTTTTGAGCCTATTAGAGTCTTGAATTCTTTTAGCAAGTAATAGATGTCTAAGGCTGAGAGCTGGTTCATAGAAGATTTTGTTGTTTATGGGTTTATATAATTATCTTTTGGAAAGGTTTATATTTGTTAAATTGAAGGATAATAACATGTATCAAAAAATCGATAAGAATCTTGAAGATGCCTTGAAAAAGTTAGAGGAAGATTATGTTAGGGTAGAGGTTGAGCAGCCAACTCCTGATAATTATATTATTATCAGAACTAATAGGTATGAATAAAAAATCCCAATCGCAGCAAGCTGCGGGGTATTTTTAGTATTTAGTTTGCGTATTAAGCCGATGCAAGCATCGGGGTATAAAACCCAAACTAAATAATTAAGAATGGGAACTAATGAGTTAGGGTTTTGGCTGGATTATATGAAGGAGATGGAAGAGCCTTAATGGGTTAGGGAAGAAGCATTTGTATTAAGGAATAATATTTTGTTTAATAGGTAACCAATGTTAGCCAAGATGCTTTACACAGTTCATTAAGTGCACAATATGGTTCTTGTCTTCTTTTATTTCAAATATGCAAACTGCTGTGTTTGACTGGTTTTCCAGTTATTCCATGTATTCAGCAGGCTTATTTAGGATTACAGAAATTAAAGCCTTGTTGATGCCATTATGGCCTACAAATAATATAGTTGCATTTGGATGTTTAGTGTATACAGAATCTAATAGTTTCTTGACTCTTTTTCGCATGCTTTCTCTTGGTTCCATATCACCAGGACGATTGTTCCAATCAATGTCTTTTTTGTTTTTGCCAGTGAAACTTCCTAAATCTCCTTCCCTTAGTTCTTCTACAAATTCTATGGAGGTATCTGGATGATACTTTAGAATTTCTTTTGCTGTGTCAGCAGCTCTTGCTAAATCACTTGAATAGATATAATCAAGCTTTTCATCTTTTAACCTTAAGGCTAACTTTTTTGCCTGTTGAATACCTTCTTTAGATAGTTTGCCAGGCAAGTGCCCTTGTACTATCTTGTTCTGGTTTTCAATGGTTTCTCCATGCCTTGTTAGGATGAGTTTCATATTAAAAGAATGCGAGAGCCGGGACTTTCACCAGCTTTCTTATGTAAATAAAAAACTGTTTTGAACCCGGGTCACAACGTTGGCAACGTCGTATATTGGTTAAGCTTTTAGAGCTTTCTAACCACTATACTACTCTCGCTTATATAGTGTTGAAATCAAAGTCTGTTAATAAAGATTTCGGATTAATCAGAGAATTGACCTAAACTAAGAGGTTTTATGCTTTTTATTCTATGCTGCCCATTATGGCCCCTGCAACAAGGTTGAATAGTACCATTACTGATAAAGAGACTATAGAATATAGTATCATACTTCTTATCATGTTGTTTCCAAGGCTGTATCTTTCGTTTAGCTTGTCAGAACCGTTTTCTATGCCGTTTGTGATGATTGTCATGATGTATATCATTTCTACTACATATATCCCTACAACTATCTGGAAGTAGAAGGTGGGTATTCCATCACCAAACATGTCTGACATATTAGCCATGCCGCCTGCTCCTTCACCGCCTTCGGTTGCCTTTTTTAACAATGGACCAAGATTGCCTATGATTGTGGTTATCATGGAAGTTATTCCAACTACAATGCCTGAAATTG
>JASMCJ010000076.1 GCA_030753365.1 Candidatus Woesearchaeota archaeon | reverse complement strand
TTGCAAGCTTATTATCTCTGCTTACAGACATCGGCTTCCTCACATTCGCTCTAAGAGAGATATCAAGAGACAAGTCAAAAACAAAGAAATATTTAGACAATATCATGGCCTTAAGGTTATTCCTTACTATCGTTGTATTCTTAATAGCTCTTGTAATCATACTACTTTTAAATAAGTCAGTTGAAGCAAAAATTTCAACCCTAATAATAACATTCGCCCTGTTCATAATGCTCTATGGCACAAACTTCACTTTTTTCTTCAGGGCCCATGAAAAATTAGAATATGAATCACTAGCAAGAATAATAGAAAGAGTCATTACCTTTGCCCTTGGCTTATATGTACTAAGCAAAGGTTATAGTATCGTTATATTTGCCCTAGTTTTTGCTGTTTCGCACATTAGTTACTTAATTTTCCTGCATATATTATTTAACAAAAAAATCACAAAAATTGGGTTTGAAATAGATCTAAGCTTCTGGTGGCACCTAATAAAAAAAGGTATCCCTTTCTGGTTCAGCGTTGTATTCACAATAATCTATTTTCGTATAGATATAGTGATGTTATCTTTAATGAAAGATTTCAGCATAGTAGGATGGTATAGCGCCTCCCAGAAATTCGTGTCAACTCTAAATTTCATTCCGATCCTTCTTATGGCCGCGATCTTCTCACCTATGTCAAGATTTTACCATGAAAATAAAGGCTTCCTAAGGTTATTACTAGAGAAAGCATTCAAATATTTATTAATCATCATACTTCCAATCTGCATAGGCACAACCATGCTCGCAAAGAGAATCATTCTATTCATCTATGGCGAAGGCTTTTCAAACTCTGTATTAATCCTAAAAATATTAATCTGGATAGAATTGTTTATCTTCCTAAACTATCTCTTCGGACAATTCTTAAACGCAATAAACAAAGAAAAACTATTCACCTATACAACCGGAATAATAGTACTGGTAAATATAATTCTAAACTTCATCCTAATCCCTTCTTTAGAGCATATAGGCGCTGCAATAGCCTCGCTCATCTCCGCATTCATTAATTTCATCCTCCTATACACAATTTTAAGAAAAAATAATTATCGTCTTAAGTTATTCAAAACTTCTATAAAACCCATCCTCGCCTCATTAAGCATGGCCTTATTCATTTACACAATGAGCGGCCTGCACTTATTCCTGCTCATAACCTTCTCAGCAGCCATCTACTTCCTAATACTCTTCATACTAAAAGCAATAGGCAAAGAAGAACTTGATCTGGTTAAGAGCTTGTTTAAGAAAAGACCAGATGATGATACTTCCTCTTTGACTAAGTAAACTCTTGCGCTCATTTCTTCAACTTTTCCATAAATGCTTCCTTATTTTCAATCGGAGTAGTTGTTGGCCTTCCTAAATCTTCTCTTGCTCCTTTGTTAACCTTAACAATAAGCATCTGCGGCCCTTCTGAAGATTTCAAATATTTAATAGCTTCTACTAGGTCTGCCTTAGTTTCAACTGTTTTTGCTCCTTTATATCCGCATGCCAAAGCAACTTTCCCTAAATCAACAGTTGGCGAAACAGTTGGCTGTCCTCCTGTAGAATCATAAGAACCATTATCAAACACAATATGGTACAGATTCTTTGCTTCATAATGGCCAATCGTAGCCAAAGTCCCCATCTGCATTATAACTGCACCGTCCCCATCAAATATAAACACAGGCGAATTAGGATCTGACAACGCAATCCCATTAGCAATTGAAGCTGTGCAGCCCATGCTCCCTACCGTTAGGAAATCCTTGCAATGGTCCTGGCCTAAAATCTCCCTATATTCAAACAGCTCTCTTGATGTTTTTCCAATAGTCGAGCTGATTACTTCAGAACCATCTAAACTGTCAACAATTGCTTTTATAGCATCCTCTCTTGACATCTCATAATTAGTTTCCATCTTTTTCTTTGCTTTATATTCTTCTAAGGTTCCTTTTTTGATTAAGATAGCATAAGCAGAACCATTATCCCTCATATACGCAACCGCTCTCTCCATAACAGAAGCAATCTGAGCAGGATCATCTGGAAGAATTTCATGAGGAACCTCTAAAACATCTAAAAGGCTTTCAGTAATTCTTCCCATTTTTTTATGTTGAGGTTCATCTTTCTTCCCTGGCTCGCCTCTCCAACCAATCATCAAAAGCAGAGGAATAGAATAAACCTCTCTATCAGTAAGGCTTGTCAAAGGATTTACTGCCTTCCCTAAACCAGAATTCTGCATATAAACCACTCCTAAGTTCCCAGTGCGTAAATGATAACCGCCAACAGTAGCAACCGCTTCACATTCATTAGCCGCAACAATATTAGTTAACCTACTGCCATGCTCATCTACTAAGAACTTCATCCAATCCTTAAATGTACTATCAGGCACTCCTGAAAAAAATGTTAAGCCACATTTCTTAAATTCAGCGTATAATTGTTCACACGATATCATTTTCCCCCAGGAATTAACTCTAAGACATTCTTTATAGGCATGCAAAATTCATCAACCTCATACGATCTTCCATTCTTTAGTATTGTTTCAGCTGTCTTAACCATAGCAGGATAAGCGCTTCTCAATAAATGATTTCCATAAATCACAATATTAACTCCGGCATCACTAAGCTCCTTCTCCGTAATCCTATTGTAAGTTGTAGGGACAGCCACTAAAGGAACCTTATTAGTCATACCATTATACCTCTTACAGAACTCAAGAATCTCATCAGGCTCTTTCTCTTTGCTATGAATCATTATCGCATCAGCACCAGCACCAATATAAGCCTTTGCTCTCTTAATCGCATCGTCTACTCCTTTCTTTAATATCAGGCTTTCAATCCTTGCTATAACCATAAAATTATTAGTAACCTGCGCCTTTTTGCCAGAGGATATCTTATGTGAAAAGTCCTCTATTGTATCCTGTCTCTGCTCTACTTCTGTACCAAACAAAGAATTCTTCTTTAAGCCCACCTTATCCTCAATAATTATTGCAGAAATTCCCAATCTTTCAAGACTCTTCACAATAAGTGAGAAATGTTCAGAGATTCCCCCAGTATCGCCATCAACAATAATTGGCTTTGTAGTTACCTCAAGTATATGATGAATAGTATTTAATCTTGATGTTATATCAACATACTCTATATCTGGTTTGCCTTTAGCTGTAGAATCAGTTAAGCTGCTTACCCACATGCCGTCAAACTCTTTTACTTTTTTTTCTAGGTCCGTTACTTTAGTGTTCTCAACAATCAAGCCAGTAAGGCCATTATGGGCTTCCATAATTCTGACAAAAGGCTTTACACCCAATAACCTCTTAAGCTTCTTCATCCTATCTTCTGGAGTAGTTCCTATATCACATATGCTCTTGCGCAATTGTCTGGATGATATGCCCTTTGTATATGGGCATTCTACTAATTCTCCTCCCCATTCTTTAAGCACTTCAATAACTCTCTCTCTCATCCCCTTTTGAACCCCTGTTTTCCAATCATCTCCATGAACAACATAATCAGGCTTCAACGCTCTTAGATTAGGCACATAATCCCATTCTTTTTGAGGAACAACTT
>JASMCJ010000075.1 GCA_030753365.1 Candidatus Woesearchaeota archaeon | reverse complement strand
AAAAAAGAAAGAAGAGGGAGAAGTGCTGCCATAAACATCGTCCCAACAACAACCGGCGCAGCAAAAGCAGTAACTCAGGCAATTCCTCAGCTAAAAGGCAAGCTAGACGGCATGGCAATACGAGTCCCAGTCCCTGACGGTTCAATCACCGACTTCAACGTAGAACTAAAAAAAGACACTTCAGTAGAAGAAGTCAACAAAATGTTCAAGAAAGCTGCAGAAGGAAAGCTAAAAAACATAATCGAATACACAGAAGACCCTATCGTCTCAACCGACATCATTGGCAATCCCTGCTCAGCCATCTTTGATGCAGACTTAACAAAAGTAATCAACAAAAGAATGTTAAAAGTAGTAGCCTGGTACGACAACGAATGGGGTTACTCAATGAGAATGATAGACTTAGTTAAAAAAATGAGATAATTATTTTTTCTCTTCTTTCTTTTCTTCCTTAGGAGTTTCTTCCTCTTTCTTCTCTCCTTCTCCTTCCTTAGCGCCTTCTCCGCTTTCAGCAGCTGCTCCAGTTTCACCCTCTGTAGGCATTAACTCTTTAATAATCTCTACTGGTATCTTAGCCTCATTAAGTTTAGCCTTAATCTCTCCCTTCTCTTTCCCAGCCATCTCACTAATAATCTGCTTGGCAGTAGCCACATACTCAGCTCTCCTTTCTTCAATCTCCTTAGCAAGCTTCTTCTTCTCTTCATCAAGCTTTTTCTTCTCCTCTTCGCTAAGTTCAGTCTTCTCTGTCCTGATCTCTTCATCAAACTTGCCTTTATTAATATCCTGAATAGTTTCAACAGCAGGTTTGCCTTCTACAAGAACACCCATACTATTGCATGTTCCCACTATTTCCTTAACTTTCTGCTTAAGATTCTTGCCCAATAAAGCATCCTCTTTCATCTTAGCAATCTTAATAATTTGTTCAATAAGAATATCAGCTACTTTGTCAGCTTTAGGATTCCTGCTGCCCTTCTCAATCCCAGTTTCCTTAAGGATCAGCGAGGATGATGGTGGAGTGCCAATAGAAATCTCAAACTCTTTCGTATCTTCATCTACAATAATCTTAACAGGCACTTGCATACCTTTGAAAGAAGCAGTCTTCTCATTAATCTGAGATACAACCTGGCCTACATTAACGCCTAATGGGCCTAAACTAGATCCAATAGGGGGACCAGCTGATGCTTTTCCAGCTTCTACCAATGCTTCTACTATCTGAGACATAACACCTAGAAATTGCTGATGGTTTATAAGCTTTACTCTAAAAATACATATACTATAAAGTTAGAATTTTTTGGTAAGATGTACCACAAGACCGCCTTGTTTAGATTTAAAATATGAAATATCATCAACATAAGTATGCATAAATGAAGTGCCAGTTCCATTATTCCTTGGAGGCCTTTCCTTTCCTGAGAAATCATAATAATCTAAAAAATGCTTTTCATGCCTACCTTCTCTATGCCTAATAACAAAAGGAATAAAATCTGAATCAATTACACCTCCTTCATCAACAACCGCAACCTCTACAGAATCATTATTCACTTTATGTGCAATTGTAACCTTCTTATTAATCTCTCTTTTATTACCATGTTGATACGCATTCAAAACAGCTTCATAAAGAGCTGTAAACAATGTTTCTGAACATCCTTTTTCTTCAGCAGCATGAACTATAGGTCTTATAGCATCTCTTATCTCTTCATCATAACCTTCAGAATCAAAACAAACGCTTTTAACCATATAATCCTCTGGAATACTATAAGTAAGAACATTATAATTCTTTATATCAATAACTCTCTTCTTCTTTATTATTTGCCTTAATACTGAATTAAGGTTATCTACATCAAATAAATCATCTGCCATATATGAATGAAAGATAACCTCCTTATAAACCTACCTATTTTAACCACTTCGTAGTAAATAATGATCCTTCAATATGGGGCTATTTTAGCCATATACCGAGAGAACCGCTTAAATAAGCCTAAAAACCATAAACTTTATAAATAAAACCAGCATTCCCTATATTAAGTTAATCAATTCAAAGGGGGAATAATAATATGGCAGAAAAGAAAAAACACATTAATCTTGTATTTATAGGACATGTTGATCATGGTAAATCAACCTCAGTAGGTAGATTACTTTTTGATAGTGGAAACGTTGACGAACAGGCTATGAGAAAGCTTAAAGAAAAAGCTGAAGAGTTAGGCAAAGGCGGATTTGAGTTTGCTTTTGTGATGGACAACCTTAAAGAAGAAAGAGAAAGGGGAGTTACCATTGACTTAGCTCATAAGAAGTTCGAAACAGACAAATATTATTTTACAATAATTGATGCTCCAGGGCACAAAGACTTCATTAAGAACATGATAACAGGAGCTTCACAAGCTGACGCTGCTGTATTAGTTGTTTCTGGTAATGATAGTGTCCAGGCACAGACAAAAGAGCATGTATTCTTATCAAGAACTTTAGGAGTTAACCAGCTAATTGTAGCTGTTAACAAGATGGACATGGTAAAATATGACCAGAAGAAGTTCGATGCTGTTAAGAATGATGTAACCACTCTGTTAAAGAGCGTTGGCTATAAGCCAGAAGAAGTGCCTTTCGTGCCTATTGCTTCTCTAGTAGGAGACAACGTATGCAAGAAAAGCGAAAACATGAGCTGGTATACAGGAAAAACATTGCTTGAATCAATTGACGATCTAAAAGAGCCTGAAAAGCCAACCAAATTGCCTTTAAGGCTGCCTATCCAGGATGTATATAACATCACAGGTATAGGAGTTGTACCAGTTGGAAGAATTGAAACTGGTGTAATGAAAATCGGCGACAAGGTAACTGTAATGCCTGGAAGAGAAGGTAAAGGTGTAAGCGGTGAAGTTAAAACCATCGAGATGCACCATGAACAGATGCAGGAAGCAGAACCTGGCGATAATGTAGGCTTCAACGTAAGAGGCATAGGAAAGTCTGACATTGCAAGAGGAGACGTCTTAGGACCTTCAGACAACCCACCTACCGTGGTTTCAGAGTTCACAGCTCAGATAGTTGTTCTGAACCATCCAAGCGTTGTAACCGTTGGTTATACTCCAGTATTCCATATACACACTGCGCAGGTAGCATGCCAGATAACAGAAATTGTTAAGAAGATGGATCCTAAAACAGGTCAGGAAGTGACTGAAAATAAGGACATCTTAAAGAATGGTGACGCTGCAATAGTGAAGATTAAGCCAGTCCAGCCATTAGTTATTGAAAAGCAGGACGAGAATCCTTACATGTCAAGGTTTGCAGTAAGGGACTCTGGTGCTACAGTAGCAGCTGGAATGTGCACAGATTACGTGAAGAAATAAGAAAGTTCATAGTAACTTTTTTATATTACTTCTTTTTCTTCTCTATTATATCTTATATACCAAGAGATAGATTAACGTAAAATGCAAAAAGCTAGAATCAAATTAGCAAGCATTGATATAAACAAGCTGAATGGAGTCTGCAGCTATATCAATGATATCGCAACCAAGACAGGAGTAGACCTAAGAGGGCCAATCCCACTGCCAACCAAAAGGCTAAGGGTAACAACCAGAAAAAGCCCCTGCGGAGACGGCTCAGCATCATGGGAAAGGCATGAGATGAGAATCCATAAGAGAGTCATTGACCTCGGCATTGACGAAAGAGCTTTAAGACTCGTTATGAGAGTACCCATCCCAGAAGGCCTCAACATTGAGATTGAGATGATAGACTTTTAATATTTCTGTTATAAAAATAATTAATAATAACTGATATTCTGTTCTGATTGTTTAGCTGAGAAGAAGTTTTTTTCAAAAACTTCTTAATAATGTTACTAAATTCTTATTATTTTTGACTTATTAGTCCAACTACCTAACTTTTTTTTATTTATATTCTGGTACTGCGTAGTAACAGAAAACTTTAAATGCTCCTAAATAAGCTAGGAATTATGAATTTTTCAAGACGAAATAAGAAAGTAGCATTAGCACGTTGGAATAGAGTTCACGCTAAGGAGAAAGAAGGAATTTCTAGTAATTCCAATTCATTAATAATGAAAGCAGCTATTTGCGGATTCCTTGCAGGTGATGGTAGCGTCCAAAAAAGAAAAGAAAAAACATTTTATCATTATCAAATAGATTTTTTCCCAGATGATGATATTATGATGGATACCTATATAAGACAAATAAAAACAATTTACAATAAGATTCCAAGAGTTAAAAAAGATAATAAATTTTATTCTGTTCGTTTTACCTCTAAAATAGTTGTTGAGGATTTATATAACCTTGCAGAATTTGGATTAAAAAAGTGGACATTACCAAAGATTCTATTTAGAATTAGTGGTGCAAAAGAAAACTGGTTGAAGGCATTCTTCTCAGCAGAAGCGTATGTTAACAGCAAAAGTATAAAGGTACAAACAATTAATCTAAATGGAATGAAAGAGATATCTAATATTCTAAATAATATGGGCATAGACAACAATTACTATGAATATAACTCTAAAAAGAAATCTGAATCTCCTGTAGGTATAATATTTATCCTAAAAAAGGAAAGTAGGTTGAGATTCTATAATTGGATAGGATTCTGGCATAGCAAAAAGACCAAAACCCTAAAAGAATCGTTAGGTTTATAAAAAGAGTTACCACTCGGTTAAATATGCCACGATGGCACAATCTGGTAAGTGTAGATACCTACAGCCAAATGCGCAAGACTGGAATTTATGAATAAGAAATCTTGTTCCCGCAAGGGTCTCCCGGTTCAAAAAGCAAAGTCCTAACGCTTTGCATTGAAAGTCCGGGTCGTGGCGTTTCTTTTTCTTATATATTTTGCTTCAAACAAAAAGGCTTATAAAGAAAGCTTAATTAATTCACACTACACAGCGGGGTAGGGCAGTCAGGAGTGCCCGGAGGGCTCATAACCCTCAGGTCGTAGGTTCAAATCCTACCCCCGCTATTTCTCTCAAGAATTCTCCACTAAACCAGCCTTTCACTAACCTTATCATGCTGGTCATCAGTATGCAATTTATGCTCTATCTCCCTCTCCAAATCCTTAAAAGCCTTGTGCAGTGTCCTAGCCAAATCCCAGTCAGCCGCTTTTGTAGATTCAAACATCCTAGTTGGTGCAGTCACCCTTGCATTAATAGAATACATTTTCTTTTTGCCATCTTTATTAGAACACTTAATATGTATCAAAAGAGAAGTAAAATTCTTCAATTTCCTCTTTATCTTTACAAAATACTCATTCGCAAGCTTATTCACAATATCCTTATCAGTATCATCCAACTCTTTAATCCCCACAATCTGTATTGGTTCTATCATCATATCACCTTTAAGATAGTATAACTTAAGGATTATAAAAAAGTTATGAAAATATATATATATAACCTTCATACCAATAAAACCTTATGCACCACAAAAAAGGGACCAAGTTCTTAAGATTCATTCTCCTAATCTGGATGATACTAAACCTATCCATACTCCCCTTTGCCTCAGCTTACAGCGATGACACTCCTCAAATCTCTTTCACAAGAAAAGTATCAACTTCTTATCTAAACGGCACTTTTGGCAAAATAACCGCCATATCATCTATCAAACCATCCTACTCTGCTCAACAAAGCCCAAAACCTTCAACTTACAACCTTATTCTCTTTCAAGACAACCAACTAAGCCTTCAAAAAACAAGAAACTTCATTCTAGCCCAGCCAAATCTCTTCATAATGGTCACATGGTCATTATTCATAACCTTATTAGCCTGCTTTATTTACTTCAACCACAATAAAAAATCCCAGCTCACCATCTTCTTCCTGCTTGGCATCGTATTAATATCCGTTTTCTTCTTTATGTTCTACCTAAAGCGTTCCGTAACCGAAACAAAACTTAAGAAAGAAGTAAAGAAGATGTCCTCTGACACTTTGGAGACGCCAGCAATCAAGAACTATGTGCAAATCTGCCTTGATGATAGTGTTAAAGAAGCATTAATACTGGCCGGGCTGCAAGGAGGGGTTGTATATTCCAACTATGTCAACATCTTTGGCCTTAATATAGAAACCGGCCCATCTTTTGACTCTAGCTCTGACATAGGCATTCTAGGTATTCCTTTTGTTAATTATTCTGTAAATTATGTACCCTATTTAATATATTCCATCATCAGGCCAAGACTAGACGGCTCAAAATATCATCCTACTGTGCCAGGTTACCCTTATGAAGGCAACCTAAGAACCCTAATAGAAATAGACAACTTTACTGTAAGAAACTCCCTTGGCAACTATCTGCCGTCAAAGCCCAACAAAGTTTCAAACCTGAGAGCGTTATGTTCAAGGCAGGGCTCTAACTACATAGACGCATCTGTCAAATTCTCCTGCGAAGAAGATCTATATAATGCAGCAAGCCCTCACACTGTCCAAACTTATCTTGAAGAATACATAGCCCAAAAAGTTGACAACTGCATAGACTTCTCCTCATTCATTCCCGAAACAGGCTTTGAACTTGAAGAAGGAAACATAAGCACAGAAGTTCTCTTCGGAGAGAACAATGTATATATCACAATGGAATACCCTTTAAAAATCACTGTTGAAGGAGAAGCTCCAGTTACAAAATTCTTATTATACAGCACAGACCTAAAAATAAGATTCAAGAAAATCTATGAGCTGGCATATCATCTTATAAAAGAAGATGTAGGCAACATATTCTTTGACATGGAAACTGAAGCAAATACGCTAAACAATTGCCCTAACTTTAATGTTAGCAGCAGCACAAGGAACGTATTCACCAGGTCATGTCTGGAATCTGGGATGAACATAACAAAATATGAAGATGAAGAAGTATGCCATGATTGCGATAATGGTGGAAACTATTCAGATGTATACATGATAACAGACAACCAATCCTTAATAGATGGCGAGCCCTTTGTATTCCTTTTTGCAGTTGAAAACAGAAGGCCAGCGCTTGACTTTATAGACTACTCAGTAAACAGCAGCTTTTACTATTATGGATATTTCACAACTTATTATGGAAGAACTCCTGTAGTGGTTTACAACAAAACAAGCCAGCCTTTTGATCCTTCCTATAACTCTAACATCATCATTGATGTAGGAGAGCCAATTGAAATATTTCCTTTAGGCATTGATCCTGACAATGAAGAAAACCTAACATACAGCTATTCCGGCTGGCTCACTCCAATCCAGATTAATAATACTCTTGGAACATATCTTGACGGAGGCTCTTATG
>JASMCJ010000074.1 GCA_030753365.1 Candidatus Woesearchaeota archaeon | reverse complement strand
TGGTGGGGAATATCCCCCTCCACCCCCTTAAGATTGGCAAATTCCTGCGGCTTACTTCTGCGGTGCTCACTTCGTTCCGCTCCTCGACCTCTCTCGGGTCGCCTTTGGCTCCAGCCAGAGAGGGAATATAACACAATTATGTTCAATTTAGAAAAAGACCTTAAATACATGAGGCGGAAAAAGTTAAATTTATTAATAGTGATGCAAAAAACAATAATATGTGGCAAGATTTTATTATACCTTTTATCGCTGTCGGATTAGCTGAACTAGGAGATAAAACACAAATTGCTGTATTTTGTTTAGCTTCAAAAACAAAAAAATATTTTCAATTATTGCTTGGTGTGATTTTAGCATTCATCATAACAGATGGATTAGCCATCCTTTTGGGCGATTATATAACAAATATTATACCTCTAAAATTTATTAAAATATTCTCAGGTATAATATTTTTAATTTTCGGAATCATTACTTTAACAAACAATAAAGAAGATGATGCTAAATGTGATCTAAAAAGCCCATTTCTTTCGGGGTTTGGAATAATACTATTATCTGAAATGGGGGATAAAACCCAAATTGTTTCTGGATTATTTGCAACAAAATTTAATGCATTGTGGGTGTTTTTAGGTGTTATCTCTGTATTAGTTATCCTATCGATATTAGCTGTTTATTTAGGTAAATTTATTATTAAGGAAATCAATCGAAAAAGGGTATCATACATTGCAGGGATTTTATTTATCATCATTGGTGTACTTTGCTTTTTTTGACTTTTTCCGCCTTTTATTCTTTTCTTTGATTGCACTTCGTGCTTTATATGTAGTCTTTTTCTAAACTCTTCACTCACTTCGTTCGCTTGTCTCGCCCACTTCGTAGGCTCGAGAATATAACAAGGGTTATATTCAATTTTTATTTCCGCCCTATTGATATACATTCCTTCTATGTCCTATTTTTACAACCAATAGAATAAGTTTATCATGAATAACATCAATAATTAATCTGTAATCTCCTACTCTAAACTTATACGCAGGATCATCAACTAATTTTGTAAGATAAGACTCAGGTCTAATTCTAATTCTTTTTAGTGCATTAATAATTCTGACTTGAATATCTTTAGGAAGTTTCTTTAACTGTTTCTCAGAGTTAGGTGTGAATATTACTTGATACATAACTCACCTTATTCCAAGTCGTCTTTCAACATCTTCAAGAGTAGAGAACTTTCCTTCTTTAAATTCTTCTCTGGATTCTTTAATTTCTCTTTTAGTTTCTTCAGATAGCTCTTTAGTGTCTTCTATCAGATCCCATATAATTTCTTCATAGGTCTCTCTATCAGAAATCTTTCTATCTGTTAACTCATTCTGTAAATTTCCACTTATTTGTATTGTAGTTACCATAGCATACTATAATCAGCTATAGTATATAAATTTTTCTAATTAGGGCGGAAAGGAAAACTATATTAAGAAGGAAATTTCTAAACCATTAAAGAGAGGTGAACCATGGAAGCACTTGTGTTTTTAACATACTTAGGAATAATCCTATTAATAGGCATAATATCCACATTAATATCAAGAAAGCTTGGTCTGCCTAACATCCTTTTTCTCATACTAACTGGTATTCTGTTAAATAAGATAACATACAATGAACAGCCATTATTCCAGTTTCCAGACATATTCTTAACATCAATAGGAATACTTGCGTTAGTAATGATAGTGTTTGATTCGTCTTCAAGGCTAAAGATGAAAGAATTTGATCTGTTTTCAGTTAAAACATTAAAATTATCTGCCGTGTTCCTTCTGGCAAACATGATATTCCTTTCTTTCTTTGCAGTAATGATATTCAAAATACCTTCATATTACCTTGCTGTGATGTTTGCAGCATTAATGTCTGGCACAGATCCTTCAACAGTGTTTACAATGTTCAAACAAACCAAAAATAAAGTAATAGAAATGCTGGAAATAGAATCAATAATCAATACTCCTCTTATAGTTCTGATGCCATTCATAATATTAGACCTTATGGGAACCATAAAGAAAGAATTAGTAATGTCAAAAATCATAGAACAAATATCACCTTTCTTACAGCAATTTGTTGCAGGGATAGGAGCAGGCATATTAGTAGGAATAATAGTATTTAAGCTAATGAAAAGGAAGTATTCAGAAACATTAAGTCCTTTGGCAATCATAACAGCCACATTGCTAACATATATCCTGGCAGAAAACCTTGGTGGCAATGGTGTACTTGCTGTAACAGTGATGGGAATCTTCTTTGGCAATGTTTATCTAAAGGAAAAGAATGTTTTGCAGGAGTTTTCAAGCGTGTTTGCAAGCTCACTGCAAATATTAGTGTTTGTGCTAGTAGGGTTTATAATTAACATTCCGTTAAACACAAGATTTCTAGTTAAATCATTTACACTATTCCTTATATATCTGATAATAAGGTTTGGCACAATCCAGCTATTATTTTCTAAAGAGTATAACTTAAGAGAAAGGATATTCATGTCTTTTAATGTCCAGAAAGGCATAGCAGTAGCAGTGGTAATATTCATATTGACAACTTATATGTTCACAACAACAGAAATAGTAAAAGGAATAGGAAATCTTGTAACTGTTCCGTTTATATCATTACCAGGAGCTCAAGTTGTTCTTAACTTAAGCTTGGCATTCATATTATATTCAATAATTACATCAACTATTATGATAAAGCTTTCAAAGTATTTCTTGAAAATGAATGTTGGGAAAGAAGAAGGTTAGTATCCTGGAGGCATTCCACCAGGAGGCATCATATCTGGCATACCGCCTTTAGCTCCTCCGCCTGAAGATGCAATAAGATCATCAATCCTTAAAATCATGATTGCAACCTCACTAGCTGAGCTAACAGCCTGAGTCTTGATTTTTAAAGGCTCTAAAACGCCCTTGCTCCAAGCATCAACAATTTTACCTGTGAAAACGTCAATACCATGCCATTTCTTATCTTTGTCATGCGCTGCTTTAAGTTCTGTAAGAATGTCTATAGGGTCTAAGCCAGCATTCTCTGCTAAAGTTCTTGGGATAATCTCAACAGAATCTGCAAAAGCCTGGACAGCTAATTGCTCTCTTCCTGATAAGCTTTCGGAAAACTTTCTTAAATTTCTGGCAAGCTCAATCTCAGGAGAGCCTGCGCCTGCAACAACTTTATTATTCTTCAAAGCTGCTGACACATCACCAATAGCATCTTCAACAGCTCGTTTAACCTCATCAATAACATGTTCTGTAGCTCCTCTAACCAAAAGAGTTACAGCTCTTGGGTTCTTGCACTCTTTTACAATAGTCATATCTTCATCGCCTATCTTAGTCTCTTCAACAATGCCTGCCTTACCTAAATCTGCAGCAGACAAGTCATCTAAGTTAGTAATAATCTTAGCGCCTGTAGCCCTTGAAAGGCCTTCCATATCACTCTTCTTAACCCTTCTTGAAGCATAAATGCCTTTCTTTGCAAGGAAATGCTGGGCAATGTCGTCAATGCCTTTCTGGCAGAAAACAACATTAGCATTGCTCTTAACAATCTTTTCAACCATATCCTTAAGCATCTTCTCTTCCTGGTCAAGGAAAGCCTGCATCTGGTTAGGATCATTAATCTGTATCTTAGCATCAGTTTCAGTGCTCTTAACCTCTACAGCAGAATCAATCAATGCAATCTTTGCATTCTTAACCAGTCTTGGCATGCCTGAATGAACCTTTTCCTTGTCAATGGCAATGCCCTGGATTAACTCAGAATTATCAACAGAACTTCCAACTTTCTTTTCAATCTTAATATTATCCTTATCAATAAAAACACCATTCTCAGTATCCATAACCTGTTTAACAGCCCTAACTGCTAGCTCTGCAAGCTTTTCCTTTGAAGATTCAGCGCCTTTGCCAGTCATAGCGGTGGTTGCAATATTTTTAAGAAGATCTTCATCCTTTTCAGTTATCTTTTCAGCAATCTGGTTGAGAACTTCCTGTGATTTATTTGCAGCAATCCTATAACCTTTTGCAATAACAGTAGGATGGATATCCTGATCTAACAAGATTTCTGCGTTCTTAAGCAATTCTCCTGCAAGAATCACTGCAGTTGTAGTTCCATCGCCAACCTCATCTTCCTGAGTCTTGGCAACCTCAACAATCATTTTTGCAGAAGGATGTTCAATGTTCATCTCTTCAAGAATTGTAACACCATCATTAGTAACAGTAACATCTCCTAAAGAATCAACCAACATCTTATCCATACCCTTAGGGCCTAAAGTAGTTCTAACAGTCTCAGCTACTAACTTAGCTGCCATAATATTAGTTCTTTGAGCATTCTTGCCAGAAGTTCTCTGTGTCCCTTCTGGTAAAATAAATATTGGTTGTACTTGTTGATCTGCCATTTTGTAATTCCCCCTATAGTATATATGACGAATTAAATTCGCTTTATAAAGGTTTTGCTAGAATGAGCTTATTTTCTCAACAACCTCTTCAATAACCCATTCAGGAGTAGAAGCTCCAGCAGTGATACCTATGTTTTGCTTACCTTTGAACCATTCTTCTTTCAATTCATTAGTTGACTCAATATGCTTTGTTTCAGTGATTTCTGAGCAAATGTCCTTTAGCTTTACTGTATTTGCGCTATTATAGCCACCAATAACTATAACTAAATCCATTGTTTTAGCAAGCTCTGCTGCAGCTTCCTGCCTCTGTCTTGTTGCAGAGCAGATAGTGTTATAGACCTTTGTTTCCTTTGCTTTGTCTTTAACATAATCAACTATCTTGTTAAACTTCTCAACTTCCTGTGTAGTCTGGGAAACTATGCCAATCTTTCTGTTCAGGTCAAGAGCTTTTAGTTCTTCAATATTTGAAGCAATCAAACAATCTTTAAGGTTGCCAGCAGTTCCTTTAACCTCCTGATGATGCTTATCGCCAAAGATTAAAGTAGTAAAACCTTCTGTTTCAAACTCTTTTGAAATCATATGAACCTTTTTAACCAAAGGACAGGTAGCATCAATAACATTCAATCCTTTGCATTGTTTTATAGCAGAATCAGGCATGCCATGAGCAGAAATCACAATAGTCCCTTTAGTTATATCATTAATATCTTCTAGTATTTGGATTCCTCTTTCCTTTAGCTTTTCTATAACCTGAGGATTGTGGATAAGTTCACCTAAGATATAGGCATTATCTCCTTTAAGGTTATCTACAATATCCAGTGCTTTCTTCACTCCAAAGCAGAAGCCTGAGTATTTTGCTTTTGTAAGGTTCATTTTGAGGATGTAATAATAGAGTTATAAGGTAACTTCTGTTTAATTTCTAATGCATGTTCTTTACTCTCTGCAATTCCTATCATTGCAGAGCCTGAGCCGCTCATAACTGCATTAAGGCAGCCTGAATGAATTAAATCATTCTTTATTTTTTTTAGTTCAGGATATTTTGAGAAAACACTTAACTCAAAATCATTATGCATATTCTTAATAACCTCTTCTTTGGTATTGTTTTGTATTGCTTCTCTCATTGTCTTAGTCTTATGATTGAATTTTGCAATATAATTATAATCTATATTCTTATATGCGTTAGTTGTTGAAACGCCAAATTCTGGTAGGATTATAATGAAATTAAGGTTTAGATTAGTATTCATTTTTTCTAATGTTGATATTTCAGTGTCAAAAGCAGTATTACCTATAATGTAATAAGGAGCATCCATGCTAACTTTTCTTGCAGATTGTATTAACTGCTGTTCTGATAAGTTGAGGTTCCATAGTTTATTAAGCAATATTAAAGTTATTGCTGCATTCGAAGAGCCGCCTGCAAGGCCACCTTGTATTGGAATGTTCTTTTCAATGGTTAGCTTTATGCTCTTGTTTATCTTACATTCCTGCTTCAACAAGTCAACAACCTTCCAGCAGAGATTTGTGTTATCCTTTGGAACATGAGGATTATTGCAGATTATTTCAGTCTTATTAGCTTCTTCTACACTGACTATATCATAGAGATTAATCTGATGCTTTATGATGTTAAGCTTATGATAGCCCTCTAAATCTCCACCTTTCAGTTTCTTTAGAATGTCTAGAGCTAAAGTTATACGTGCATAGGATTTTTCTGTCAACATTGTATTAAACTCACCATTGCTATTACCTGTATCCCTTCTCCTTTCCCAAAAGCGGTCAAACCTTCACCAGTTGTTGCAGTGATACCAACAGAGTTTATATCAGTTTCGCAAATGTCTGCGATTGATTTCCTCATAGCTGGGAAATGAGGCTCAAGCTTTGGCTGTTTAGCTTCTATTGTGATTGAAATGTTGCAAACTTTGTAATTATTTTGCTTCAGCAGTTCATATATTTTCTCAAAGAATTCTTTACTAACCTTATTATAATTAGAAGAATCATCATTAGGGTAATAATAGCCTATACTTCCACCACCTAACGCTGATGAAATAGCATTAAATAAGGCATGCAGCACAACATCACCATCTGAATGTGATTCAAAGCCCTGTTCTGAAGGAATTTCTATACCGCCAAGTATAAGAGGTTTATTGCTTCCGAATTTATGTGAATCTTTTCCTATTCCAACCTTAATCATTCTTATTCTCCAAAATATTCTCTGCTAGAACAATATCATTAGGCGTTGTAATCTTAATATTTTCTGGATTAGATTCAACAATCTTAACTTTCTCTCCAATATACTCAACCAACGCAACATCATCAGTAGAATAGTAGTTATCAGCAAAAGCTTTATCAAAAGCCTGCTTTGCTAATCCAAACCTGATCACTTGTGGTGTTTGCATAGCCCAAAGCTTGTTTCTGTCAAGAGTCTTTTTTACAAAATCATTTTTGGTTGATGATTTTATTGTATCCTTTACTTTCATGGCTGCAACGGAAGCTCCATATTCATTTGCAGCTTCAATAGTCTTGTTAATTGTCTCCTGGCTAACCAAAGGATTAGCGCCGTTATGAATTAAAACAATATCATCATTGTCACAATGTTTTGAAGCCTCTTTTATTCCATTATAAACAGAATCCTGGCGTTCCTTTCCACCTTCTAGTATGCTGATTACTTTGATGAAATCTTTTGATATAGCTTTCATCTTCTCTATGTCATCTGCTGATGTTACAATAATAATTTTGGCAATAGCATCATTTTTCTGGAATGTGTTGATAGTATGCCAGATGATAGGCTTATCCTTTATTAGGAGGAACACTTTGTTAATATCAGAATTCATCCTCTTCCCTTTCCCAGCTGCGCAGATAATTGCAATATTCATCTCAATTCTTCCTCAGTAAACTCTCTAGCCCATTCGTCAGCTTTCATAATATCGTCAATATCTGGATTTTTTATTAAATTATGGGTATCCATTGCTTTCCTGATAGTTTCAGGTATTTGTAAGAATCTAATTCTTCCTTTAAGAAATTCTCTGACAGCAACCTCATTAGCTGCATTTATAACAGAAGGCATAGTTCCTCCAATCTTACCAGCATCATAAGCATATCTTAAGCAGGGAAAGGTTTCAATATCTGGAATACTAAATGTAAATGAATTGTATTCTTCAAAGCAAAGCTTTGGCAATTTGTTAGGAATTCTTTTAGGATAACTCAAAGCATACTGAATTGGCAGCCTCATGTCATGTATGCCCAACTGGGACATTATTGAGCCATCTACATATTCAATCATTGAATGGATAATAGACTGAGGATGGATAATAACATCAATATTCTCATAAGGAATGTTGTATAAGTGATGAGCTTCTATTACCTCAAAGCCTTTGTTCATTAAGGTTGCAGAATCAATAGTAATCTTGCCGCCCATGTTCCATGTTGGATGGTTCAATGCTTCTTTCACTGTAACATCTTTCAGCTCTTCCTTTGTTCTGCCTCTGAATGAGCCTCCTGAACATGTGATGATTAATCTGTTAATGTCTTCTTTCTTTTCTCCATTAAGGCATTGGAATAAAGCAGAATGCTCAGAATCAATTGGCATTAGATTAACATTATTTTTCTTTACTTCTTTCATTATAATATCTCCTGCAGTCACCAATGTCTCCTTATTTGCCAATGCTATATTCTTCTTTGCCTGTATTGCTTTCAATGTTGGAATAACTCCAATAGAGCCAACAACACTTGTAATAACAGTATCAGCTTCTTCTAAAGTTGCCATCTTGTTAAGCCCTTCTTTGCCAGAAAGAATTTCTATATCAACCTGCTTTTTTAGCTCTTCTGCTTTCTTTTCATCATAAACAGAAACAGCTATTGGATTGAATTCGTCAATTTGCTGTTTGAGAACTTCTATACTGCTATTAACTGCAAGGCCTACCACGTTAAATCTGTCTTTATTATTTCTAATAACATCTAATGTTTGAGTTCCAATGCTTCCAGTTGAGCCTAAAATTGATATATTTTTCATTCCAATAACTCTTTTGACTTTAAAACAATATTATCCCTTGTCAACCCATACTTCTCTCTAAGAATCTTCTGACTGCCATGTTCTATAAACTTATCAGGGATGCCTATCTGAGTTACCTGTGCATCAATCTTTTCTTTATGAAGCTCTTCAAGCACTGCGCTTCCAAAACCTCCTTTAACAGCATTCTCTTCAACAATCACTGCCCCACCAGTATCATTAATAATTTTTAGTATCTCTTTATCAACAGGCTTAACAAACCTTGCATTAACCACTGCTGCATCAATATTCTGCTTCTCAAGCAGTCTTGCCGCTTCCAAAGATTCATAAACCATACTGCCAACTGCAACTATAACCAAATCACTACCATTCTTTATTGTTTCGCTCTTTCCGATTTCTATGTTTTGGAGCTTATTATCCAATGGTATGCCAAATCCGCTTCCTCTAGGATATCTTATTGCAATCGGGCCGTTATAGTCAATTGCTGTTTTTAACATATGTTGAAGCTCATTTTCGTCCTTAGGAGCCATAACAATCATATTAGGGATACTTCTAAGGTAAGTAAGATCCAACACGCCATGATGCGTTGGCCCATCCTCGCCAACCAGGCCAGCCCTGTCAAGCGCAAACACAATAGGAAGATTCTGCAGGCAAACATCATGAACAATCTGGTCATAAGCGCGCTGGAGGAAAGTTGAATAAACTGCCACAACAGGCTTCAAACCTGAAACTGCCAGGCCTGCGGCAAAAGTGACAGCATGCTGCTCTGCAATGCCAACATCATAAAACCTGTCAGGATACTTCTCTGCAAACTTAATCAACCCAGTGCCATGAGGCATTGCAGCAGTAATCCCAACAATATTTTCATTTTCATCAGCAAGCCTTACCAAAGTGTCTGCAAACACTTCTGTGTAACTTTTGTCAGTTTTCTTTTTTAGAGCCTTTCCGTTCTCTGCATTAAAAGCGCTTAAACCATGAAACTTGGTTGCATCATTCTCTGAAAATTCATAGCCTTTGCCCTTCTTTGTAATTATATGCAAAAGCACAGGGCCTTCAATCTGTTTTGCATTCTCCAAGCTTTCAAGTAACTTATTAATATCATGCCCGTCAACAGGCCCAATATAATTAAACCCAAGCTTCTCAAACAATAATCCCGGAGCGCCAACCTCTTTTAAGTGCGCCTTGAGCTTTTCTGTAATACCTTTCATATCACCTGAAGCCTTATTAATAATAGTATCAATATCCTGTTTTACATCCTTATACACCTTAGTCTTAGCTATCCTATGAGTGTATTCAGACAACGCTCCAACATTAGCAGCAATTGACATCCGATTATCATTCAGGATTAAGATAAAAGGGCTGCCAAGGTAGCCTGCCTGGTTAATAGCTTCCAATGCAATGCCACCGGTCATTGCCCCGTCGCCAATAACTGAAACAACATCAAACTTTTCTTTCTTAATATCCCTTGCCTTTGCTATCCCAAGAGCAGCAGAGATTGATGTGCTTGCATGCCCAACACCGAAAATGTCATGCTCACTCTCATCTATCTTTGGAAAACCGCTAATCCCTCCATGCTGCCTTAAAGTATGAAACCTGTCTCTTCTTCCAGTAAGAATCTTATGAGGATAAGCCTGATGCCCAACATCCCAAATAATCTTATCCTTAGGGCTGTCAAAACAGTAATGCAATGCAATAGTCAACTCCACAACGCCAAGGCTTGATGCCAAATGGCCGCCAGTCTTTGACACATTATCTATCAGAAACTTTCTTAGCTCATCTGCAAGAACAGGAAGCTTTTCTATCTCAAGCTTCTTCAAATCTTTAGGTGAATCAATTTTCTCTAAGTACATCTTATAACTTTTCTATTTCTTCTAATAAAACAAGAATAATATCATCATTATCAACCTTTGCAATAATCTTACCTTTGCTGAAAATTAAAGATTTTTCTCCCATAGCAACGCCAACATCGGCTTCCCTTGCTTCTCCTGGGCCGTTAACAGCGCAGCCCATCACAGCAATCTTAATAGGCTTCTTAATATGTTCAGTTTTTTCTTCTATTTCTTTCGCAATTTCTATAAGATTTACTTTAGTTCTTCCACAAGTAGGGCAGCTGATGATTTCTCTGCCAAACTTTCTTAAATTTAATGATTTTAATATTTCAAAGCCTGCTTTGACTTCTTCAACTGGATTATCAGTCAAAGAAACCCTGATAGTATCGCCAATGCCTTGACTCAGCAAAGAGCCTATACCTACTGAAGACTTGATAGTTCCGCTAAACCTAGTGCCTGCTTCAGTAACACCTAAATGTAAAGGATAATCTGTCTTTTCTGAGATTAATTGATATGCTTTTATTGTTGTTGTAACATCAGATGATTTTAATGAAAGAATAATATTATAGAAATCGTTAGCTTCAAAGAATTTAATGTATCTTAAACAGGATTCAACCATTGAAAGCTCGTTTACACCATATTTATTTATTAAATCCTGTTCTAAAGAGCCTGAGTTGATACCGATTCTTATAGACTTTTGATATTCCTTTGCTGCTTCAATTATTTCTTTTACTTTATCCATGCTTCCTATATTTCCTGGGTTGATTCTAATCTTGTCAGCATACTTTAATGAAGCAATCGCTAGGTTATGGTCAAAATGAATGTCTGCAACTAAAGGAAGAGTGATGTTTTCTTTTATTGTTCTTAATGCTTCTACGCTTTCTTTATCCGGAACTGCTACTCTAATGATTTCACAGCCAGCCTCTTTTAATTCATTGATTTGGTTTAATGTAGCTTTAATATCAGAAGTCTTAGTGTTGCACATTGACTGGATAGAAATAGGAGAGTTGCTTCCAATGAATATCTTTCCAACTTTTACTTTCCTGGTATTATGCCTCATTTAAAAGAAGAAGTCTAAAGAAGGATAAAAAGGTTTTGTTAAACAACCCTGCAATCACCAGGAGGTAATGCCTGCATGATCTCATCAAGGACTGCTTTGAGCTTTGTTTTTTCTATAAAGAACTTCTGGAGCTTCTTGGCAACCTCGCTCTTCTTTGAGTTGCCTGCCACAATGCCAAGATAAGCTTTGCAATGTTTCTTCATAGCTGATTCTGAAGCAGACATAACACTGCCATCTTCAAGAATTCCAATAAAAGTTTTGACTTCTGCAGTAATATAATTCTTTTTACCATAAATCATAAAAGAACCTTTACTTAGATATTCACCGCTCTGAGCTTCCTTTGAAACCTGTTCTGGATTGATATGATAAACCTCTGCGGTCAAAAGGCCTCTCCTGAAAGCTCTTGAATTAACAGCGCAGAACTGGGCAGTTTCCTCTAAAGTTGCCTTGCCAGGCTTCTTGCCTTCAGTCTTGATAACACAGAAAGGAGAACCTGGCATCTCTGTATGGAACACAACATCATCAGGTTCTGTATGCTTTTTTATTATAATATCATTGGTTGTTGCATCTCTGCCGCCAATAACAAGAAAACCTTCTGAAGAAATAAACCATCTGAACTTCTCATACCATTTCTTTTCTCTTGACTTTACTTCTTTTTGCTGTTGGAAAGTATTATCAGCAAACTTCTTCTGTTTTTCAAGCTTGGTCAGCTTACTTTTTGTTTTCTTAAGAGCTTCCTCTGCTCCAGCCAGCTTCTTCTTAAACTTCTTTGCCTTATCATAGTAAACAGAAGCATTCTTTTCAATGGATTTATTTAAATCTAAGCTTAGTGAAGTCATATAACAGAATAAGGTTAGATTGTTTATAAAGTTAATTAAAAAGAAAATAATCTAAACTACTACTAATTGAGAGGTAAATTTAAAAAAGATACTCTATTCTAAATAAATAAAATGAATATACCTATGAGAAGCCTAACAGAGTTAACATTAGCAGAAGCATTAAAACTTAGAAAAGGGCATGAATTAATATATCAGAAAGGAGACTCTGATTATAAGCTAAAAGGTGGTGGAAGTTATATAGTTGAGAAGATACTACCTTCAATAAGCTCAGAGTCTATAAAGAAGTTCTATGTTAAGACATTAAAAGACTGCCTGAATATGTATGGCTCATTCTATCCAGACCAAACCAAGCTTGGTCTACCAATCAGTGAATTATTGGACACAAAATGTTTTGATAAGTCAATTATAACATTAGTAGATAGTGCCCGTATTGTAGTTGTAGGAGAATATGAAAATGGAAAATCTATTGAACGTAATCATCCAGGCTTTGATTATCATTGCTTTAAAAGAGCCTAACAATCTTACTTCTTGATATACTATTATCATTGCTTTTATGGTATAAGTTTGCCTTTGTTAAACAACATAAGAGTATATAAAAACAAAAGCTTTATATTTTTTTGTTATTATGATTAATATAAAATGGAAAAAGAGGTTGAAAGTCCATGCTGCATGGGCTGCTGGAAATGGAACAAATTTGGCAAGGAATGCAATGTATACTGGGATTTAAAGAAGATTTGCACTTTAAGAGAAGAAACAGAAGGAGAAGGGATGATTTAAAATGTTCAGGATAGCCTTTGCACCGATTTTAACAGTTGGACTTGCTATGTTCATGCTGCCATTGATGTTATTCTTTTTCTTATTCTGGCTTTGGATGTTGATAGATTGTATTAAATCAGAACTGGATACTACCGATAAGCTTATATGGGTGTTGATTATTATATTCATTAATTTTATAGGAGCATTAATATATCTATTATTTGTGAAAGTGAATAAAAACTATAAATCATTTAAAAAGAAGAAATTCGGCAAAGGAACTAAACGGCTTTACAGAAGCAGAAGTAATAGAGTATTAGGAGGAGTGTGCGGCGGTATAGGAGAATATTTTGGGATTGATCCAACATTGATAAGGCTAGCATGGGTTTTGTTTACTTTTGTAGGAGGTTCAGGAATTCTTGCTTATATTATATGCTGGATAATTATACCTGAAGAAAAATAATTCTATTCCCTAAATCCCATGCCAATCTCAATATTTCCCAGAACTAATTTTCTTGGCTTTTTGCTCTTGAGTTTCTTATGAGAATGATGAGCAAAATAATAATTGTTAAACAAGATCTCTCTACTTATCTTTGTGAGGCCAAGAACAGTGTTAAGCTCTTCAAGCAGTTGTTTCTCTAAAAACCTGAAACTTTCATCAGCAACAAGATCAATCTCAACCTTCTCGCCATACCTAATGTTAAGGAAGCCAACATTAGAGCTGTTGAAATAAATGTTCCATTTCTCAGTGTTATCCTCCTTGAAAGCTCTCTTAAGGTTAATATCAAGAGCTTTACTTTTCTTTGTTTTAATTTCATTGATTTTCTCTAAACTAAGGTCT
>JASMCJ010000073.1 GCA_030753365.1 Candidatus Woesearchaeota archaeon | reverse complement strand
TGTGGAGTTTACTGATGGCTGGATTGAGAGAGCTAATGATATTTTTGAAGAGTATGAGTTTGATGCGCAGTATAGGAAGGATGGAACTATTGATCAAAAAATATTTTCTGAAGAATTAATAGAAAAAGAGATTAGGATGTTCAAGTTTTATTGGAAGAATGTGAAATGATTATTCTTCTGTTAACACTCTTTTTACAGATGGTGATATTACCAATAGTTCTTTTCTGTTTTTCTTGCCTGCAATGAGTATTGCTTTTTTCTTTTTTAGTGAGGATATGCTTCTTCTTGCTGTGCTGACAGATATTTTTAGGGTTTTGGCTACGGTGTCAACGGTTACCCTGTCATAGTCTATCAAGAATCTTAACAGCCTTTCCTGAAGTTCTGAGAATTGCTTACTTGAGAAGGAGCTTATTTCGTCTGCCTGTTTTTCAAAAGCTCTTACATTGATTTTATTTTGTTCCAATATCTCTTTTGCTGCATAGTATGAGATAAAATAATTGTCCCGGTCTATGGGGTTTATGTCTTTGAACCTTCTGTGATGGAAGTCAAAGATCATGTCTGTGTATTCCAATAGCCTTCTGGCATTGCCGTCAGCGCATTTGATAAGAAGGTTTAGTGCGTCCTCACTTAGCCTGGTGAGGTAGTTTATGCCTGTTTTTTTGTTTTGAAGCCTTCTTTTTAATATTTCTTTCATTTCTTCTTCGTCTAAGGTTTTGAGTGTTATGATTCTGTTGCCTAGCCTGTCCTTGAAAGAGTCTGAAACGTTTTTTAATTGTCTGTTGATTTGAGCAATGACTATGCTTTTGATTTTATTGTCTCCCCTATTTTCCCATTTACCTCTTGCTTCAAGAATTAGTCTTGGGTCGGTTGCCTGGAATTCGTCTATGATTAGTACTGGCTTGTTTTTGGGAAATCTTCTAAGGCTTATCATGTCAAAGAAGCTTTTTTTGTTTGATATTGCTTGTTCAAGATTGAAATCAGGTGGAAGATCTTGGGCATCAAGGTAGATAAAGGAGTAGCCTTTTAGCTCTTTTTGCATTTTGTGGAGTAAGGATGTTTTGCCTGAGCCAGTTAAGCCGTTGAGAAAGCAGATTTCTTCTTTTACAATATGGTTTTTTAGCTGCTCTTCTTCTTCATCTAACCCAACAAGGTTAGGGTTGGGCCGTGCATCTAAAGGATTTCCTCTGAATTTGAGTTTTTTGTGCCAGGGTAACATTCTTTTTTGAATTAGAATTAAGTAAATCTGAGAAGTTACTGTTTATATAGTTTTCTATAATAAAAATAAGAATTGAAACAAAGAATAACTAAAATAGAATTAAGATACTTTACCTGCTAGCGTCTGACTGCCTTTCTCCTTCGTTCTTCTTTGCTATTGCGTTGGAGTTTGGGCTGCAGTTGTATGCATTGATGATTTCGTCTACTAAGCAGGTTATCATGGATACCTTTTTTCCAAAGGATTTGTGGAATGCTCCCTGTACCATGTATCTTAAGGCAAGGTCTATTCTTCTTTGAGGAGCGCATTCTACAGCTTTTGGATATCTGGCTCCGCCATATTCTATTGTGAGAATTTCTTCTCTTGGCGCAGCGTTTTCTATTGCTTTGACGAATACTGCTATTGGATTTTTTTTGGTTTTAATTTCTATTTGTGTGAAAGCTTTTTCAACGATGTCATAAGCAGTGTTTGATTTTCCTGTGATGTTTGAACTGCTTTTGAAATGCTTCTTTCCCTTATGTCCAGGAATCATTAGCTTATTGATTAATCTTTCAACTATGAAGATTTTGCTTTTGTGGAACCTGCTGCCAGCATATCTTGCACCTGTTTTGGGGACTATCTTAGGCTCAAGAGTGATATAATTTATTAAGCCAGGGTCTTCTACTTTAATGTCTTTTACGTCCCATTTGTTGAATACTTTTAGTGCTGTCATCTCTGTCTCCTGTTTTATCTCCTAGCTTTTTCAATCTTGCCTCTTAATAGGGCATTTAAACTTTGATCGTTAACTTTTATAACCTGCCATCTGACACCTGGAATGTCGCCTTTTGACCTGCCCATTCTTCCGCCAATACATTCTATTAGCACTTCATCGTGCTCGTCAATCTGTTTGGTGGCAGCATCGCCAGGTACGAAGGCTGTGACCTGCCTGCCATTTTTTAATAGCTGGACCTTGACGCATTTTCTCATAGCGCTGTTTGGCTGTTTTGCTTCTAACTGGACTTTTTCTATTACTATGCCTTTGGCTTGTGAAGCGCCTTTTAGAGGATCTGATTTCTCTTTAAGGCCTAGTGTCTTTCTAATGAATGACCTATGGCTCCATCTACTTTTTCTTCTTCTTTTTTGAAGCTTTTTTGCAGCGTTCATTCCTTTTGTTTTGCGTGACATTTTTTAAATAACCTTTATATCATCAATTTCAAAGTGTCTCTTGACTATTTGGGTAGTATTCTTTATGTTTTGACTTTCTCTGCCGATTAATAACGCTTTGCTTGTGTTGTCTTTAACATTGATTATGACTGTATTGTCCCTTTTTGATACTTCATCCCCCTTTAAAGGATATATAACGTTTTTTACGAATTGTAATACCTCAGGATTGAATTCTAGTATTTTAATCTTTCTGTTAAACATACTTTCCAGCTTCTTAACATTGACCCCATTTTTGCCAATGGCCTTGCCAATCTGGTTCTGCTTAACTATAAAGGTTATTGGATTGGTGTCTATGCAGTCCTTAACGTTTACCCTAACAAGGGTTTCAAACAGTGAAATGTATTTTATAATGTTAATGTCATATCTGATTTTGTTCATGGAATCACTCTTTAACCAGCCAGCCCTAATACAGAAATAGAGAATGGTTTCTTGCATAGTATGCCCAGCTCTTCATTTGAAACCTTAAGAGATATAACCTCAACATCTCCTAATTTACTATAATGAGATATATCTGATTTTATACTATCTTTGCAGTTTAATGATATGTAAATCTTGCTGAGCTTTCCAGCTCTTAAGCTTTTGATAACTCTATCTGTACCAATGATTATTTTATTGCTTTTCAGATCTTTAGCAAGGCTTGCTTTGCTTTCTTTAGTTGTTTTTTTCATTTTTCTTAATTACTAATCCTGGTAGGCCTGTTCCTATAGGAACTGTCTGGCTAATCATGACATTTTCTACTACTGAATCCAATTTATCTACTTCTCCTTTTAAAGCTGCGCCGATGATATGTTTTATAGGTGTTTCAAAGGATGCCCTAGCAAGCACAGAGGCTTTTTCCCTAACTATTCCAAATCTGGTGATCCCTTTGATAGTGCCAGTGGAACACATGGTGTCAGCAACTAACATGATGTGCCTTACGTCTACATTAAGACCCTGACTTTCAATTACTTTGAATACTTCTTCTATGATTGTTTGTCTTGCAGCTTCGAGACCTAATACTTTTTCAACTTCATGGATGTCATTTGTTATTGTTCTTGTTGTATCAACACAGTCTATCTTGAAGATTTCTTTTAGGTTGGATCCTGCAGTGATGATTATGAATTCATTTTCTCTTTTGACTGGCAATACCTGGGTAACGCCTTTTATGCCCCTTAAATAAATCTTTTTAACATTTTCTTTGGTTTTATAAATTTCGTTCATTTCGTCTTCTTTTATTTTAGGCTTTATGACGATTATATCTTTCTTCTGTTTGATTGATGTACCTTTAAGGTCTTTGCTTAAGATTTTTAAGAGCATGGATTCGGTTACATTTAATTGTTTCATTTTAGCTTTGTCAAGCTTAAGCTCAACACTTAGCTCAGTGATGTTCATAGATAACTCATCTATAACTTCTTCAACTTTTGTTTCTTTTATAGAGAAAGCTATCTCTTTTATGTTCTTGCCTTCAGAATATGGCTTTTTCAAGTATATTTCCATCATAGGAGTCTTTATCTTTTTCCTTCCGTCAAGTATTTCGATTATTCTTGGCAGACCCATGGTAACATTCATCTCTGCAACTCCTGCAAAATGGAATGTGTTTAATGTCATCTGAGTGCCTGGTTCTCCTATGGATTCTGCTGAAACCAATCCTATACATTCTCCTGGCTCTGCCTTTGAGTTGAAATATTCTTCTTTTACTTTTGCTAATATTTTCTTTAGCTTTTCAGAAGAAACATTTTTAGGAAGATTCTCTTTTACTTCTTCCAGCATTTTCTTTGGCAAAACGTCCTTATAAGTTTTAAATATTGTATCCATTTATCATGTCACCTTATAGAGTTGATTATATTTTTAATGTTTATAACACCTTGCTCGCTCTTTGAGACGTCTATGCCGTCTTCACCATATTCGAACTGAATGACTTTATTGTTAGAATCTCTTACTGTATAATCATATTCTACTCTTAAGTCCTGTGTAGCGTTTGCTAATCTTCTGTATAAATAACCGCTTTTAGGCGTTCTAAGCGCTGTATCCATTAAGGAATCTCTTCCTGTGATTGAAGCGAAAAAGAAGTCCTGAGGTGAAAGCCCATCTTTGAATCCTGCATCAATGAAACCATGAGCTTTTGGCATAAGATCGTCTTTTTGATAACATGAAAGTGTTCTGTTTTTGTAACCTTTTTCTATTCTTTTGCCCCTCATTGCCTGCTGACCAACGCATGCTGCCATTTGAGTAAGGTTAAGTATATTACCTCTTGCACCGCTATCAGCCATGACCATGGTATGGCTCTTTTTATTGCAGTATTCACTTACTGCTTCACCAGTCTTGTTTCTGGCCTTGTTTAATATGTCCATGATTTTGAGTTCTACTGTTTCTTTCATGCTTTTTCCAGGAAAAGTTTCAAGCTCTTTGTTGTGAAATATTCTAATTTGTTCCCTGACATCTTCTGTGGCTTTTGTTATTATTTCATTAATTTTCTGTTTTGCTAAAGGTGATAGGTCTGTGTCAGATATTGCTACGCTAAGCCCTTCCCTTTGAAGGGTTTCTATGCCTAGTTTGTATAACCTTTCAAGGAATTCTAAGGTTTTATCAGGTCCATATTTTTTATGGAATGATCTTAATAATAATCCTACTTCTTCTCCTAAATTGCTTTTGTCCATTATGCCGCTTATTAATTTACCATTTTTGATAACAACATGAGTAGT
>JASMCJ010000072.1 GCA_030753365.1 Candidatus Woesearchaeota archaeon | reverse complement strand
AAAACACTTTTACAGATTTGCATGATTCTTGAAGGAGAATAACGAGGAGCACCCTCAACCACTAAGTGAATATGATCATTTTCGTAACCTAAAGCATCAAAACGAAGAAAGTATCTTTTTTCAATCCCCTTACAAATATGCTTCATAAAATAAAAAATCCCAATCGCAGCAAGCTGCGGGGTATTTTTAGTATTTAGTTTGCGTATTAAGCCGATGCAAGCATCGGGGTATAAAACCCAAACTAAATAATCAAAAATATATATTGCATTGGAGAAGTGTTTATATAATGACAGAGGATTGATAAATTAATGAAAGAGTACAATACTAATTATAGGTTAAAAAGAAAAACAATTCCTACATATATTGGAGTAAATGTTTCTTCTCTTGTTCTAGGCAACACTCATAATATATCATTTGAACACAAAGAAAGGTTGTGGGGTTTAAGAGATAAAGGATTTGTGCTTCTGCCTAATCACCAAAAATGGATCGATATTCCATTAGAAGGGATTTTGTTGAAAAGGAAGCTTAACAGAGAAGGTAACTATATTATGAAAGGCAGTCTGCCAAAATGGGTGTTTGAACCTATGGGAGGGATTAGCATAATCAGGGATAAGGAAGTGAAGATTCTTGCAGAAAAGTATGGCAGGAGAGAAGCTATAAGAGCTGCAAGGGAAAGAGAAGAAGAGATTTATACTCATGAAATTCCAAACCTTCTTGCAAGGGATGAGATAGTTGTTACACATATTGAAGGCACAAGGATGGAAATGGATGAGGTTAAGATTGGAAAGGCTAATGTAAAGAATATTATGAAGAGCCAGAAAGCTTATGGAGAACAGATTACGTTTGTGCCGCTTGATATTAAGTATGAAGGAAAAGATGTCACAATGAAAGTTGGCAATCCTATTGAAGTTCCTGATGAAGGAATTGAAGAGTTGTTAGAGCATCTTAGAAATGAAGTTGAAAGATGGTATTAAAAGAATTATATTAAGAATTCATATAATCAGCCTGCTCAAAAGGCTCTTTATATTTTCTTATTCTACCACGCCAGTCATAAACGCATGCTTGAATTGGCTTGATAGGGTTTACCCTATAAACATCTTCCTTATATCTTTTTTGGCCCTTTCGCTAATAGTAACCTGATCAATGTTTGGTGTTTTTGTGATTGCTTCCAGATTGGCTCCTGTGCCTGATGCTTCTGCTGATGCTATTTCAGGAGGGATTCTTATACCAGGCCTAAATATGTTAAGAATCTTTGCTATCCGTTCAATTGGTGTGAGCATTGTACTTAGAAATCAGATAGGGTTTATAGGTTTTTTGTTTTGTTTGGGAGATTATGTTCAAAAAATTAGAAGAATAAAAAAGATTTATAAAGAACAAAATTCTAAATATAAAAAAGAGGTGTGTTTTATGAAGTCTAGAAAGAAAAAAAGCCTTACCAAAAGACCAGGTATAGCTCCTTTATCTGGAGGATTTATGATTATGAGTATTGTAGGATTCTTAATTTCTGCATATTTGGTTTATGATGCTGATAAGACATGGGGGCTTAGCTTCTGCTTAATATTCACATTAATGTTTGTTGCATCATTAATATCTATGACTTATGCGCCTGTTTCAGAGTATAGTTATTTTAGGAAGAAGTAGAATAAGTTTCAAGGGCTTCTTCTTCCATGAAATGAAGCTTCCCTGGAATAATTAAGCACTGAGGATATTTCCTAAAACTTACTTTTAACACATCTTTTATCTTACCAAACTTTATTTCAGGCTTATCAGAACCAATAGCCGCACATCCAATGCACAATGTATCTCTACTCACATTATTTCCCATCAAATATTTCAAAGCTTCGCTAACAGTAAGATACTCTTTTTTCTCAGGATTAAGGTCTAATAAGAATAATGTATGCAACCCCATTTTCTGGTTCTTCTTTAGAACTTCCACAGGCGTTTTTATTTCTTTATTATCAAAAGGAATAGACGTCACCTGGCCAAACTTATACAACTGAAGTCCTGTTATCCCAACCGCTGTTAATATTGAAGCATTATTAATTACCTTCACTTTTATATTAAGCTCTTTTGCTCTTAGCATAATATCAACATGAGTAGTTGCGCTAAAAGGATCACCAATCACAAGAAAAGACACATTTTTTGTTTTGGCGTTTTTCAGTATCGTGCTTTCCACCTCACTTTCAACAAGGTTCCTGTCTGCAAGGATCATCTTCTTTTTATACAACTTCTCAAGACTTTTAACTGGACAACTCAATGAAGAAGTATAGTTCTCCAAATAAATGAAATCTGACTTCTTGATAGTTTCCAACCCTTTCAGGGTTATATCTTTTTCATTGTTTAGGCCTAATCCTATGATATATAGTGTCATAACATAGAAAATGTTAGGTTAGAATAAAAATGTTTTTATATTTAGGGAGCAAAGCTATGGTTATGATAATAACTATATCTGGAAAGCCAGGCTCAGGGAAGAGCACTGTTGCTAAGATTATTGCTGAAAGATTAAATCTTAAGCATTATTCTATAGGAGATTTTATGAGAGATATTGCTAAAGAAAAAGGTGTATCTTTACTAGAACTAGGTAAAACTGCTGAGAAAGAGAGATGGGTTGATGATGAGCTTGATAAGCGGCAGATAGAACTTGGAAAGAAAGAAGATGGTTTTGTGATTGATTCCAGGTTGGGATTTTATTTTATTCCTAAGTCTGTAAAGGTTTTCCTTGATGTTAACTTAAATGAAAGTGCAAAGAGGATTTTTAATGCTAAGAGAAAAGATGAGAAGGATAATCTTAACTTAAAGAAAACCAAAGATAACATCAAGAAAAGAATGAAGAGTGAGATGCTAAGATATAAGAAGTATTATGGATTGAATTATTATGATAAGAAGCACTATGATTTTGTTGTCGATACTTCTGGAGTTTCTATAGATAAGGTTGTAGGAACTGTAGTGGAGTGGCTGAAGAAAAAAATTAATCTATCTTAACAACCTTAACTTTGCTTCTTAACCCGGTAACAATCTTGTTTTTAGAGGAATTTGGTTTTACTATTATTTTCATTCTAAATACTTTTCAGCATGATTAAAATACTTCAACAATAAGTCTGCAAATAAAACAAGAGACATATCTTTAACTTCTTCAGGTCTTACCCATATATATTCAGAGTGTTCTGGTGATAATCTTACCTTATCAGAAGGAGCTTGAACAAGGCAAACATGACAACTGCTTTCATAGCCATCATTCTTCATTTCTAGAAATGGTAATTCTTTTATGACTTTACAATCAAGACCAGTTTCTTCTTTGATTTCTCTTAATACAGCTTTTTCAGGGTTTTCGTCTTTGTCTATTTTTCCTCCAGAACACTCCCATTTTCCTGAATTTTCTGGAACCATATCTTTCACTTTCTTAAGGAGCAAATATTTGCCATTAAACCTTACAATACCTTTTGTTAGATATATTTTCATTTATTTAAACTCATCCCAGCTTTTAACTTCAATATCTTCTAACTTCTTTTCATGCAACGCATCGATTAAAAGCTTTGCATTCTGAGGATTTGTAACAAGAGGAATACCAAAATCAATTGCTGTCCTTCTTATAATCTGGCCATTGGTTAGTTCTTCCCGTTCAAAGTTCTTTGGGATGTTAATCACCAGGTCTATATTACCTTCTTTTATGAAATCAACAATGTTAGGTTTCTCTTCTTCAAGTGGCCAGTGCAAGGTTTCAGTTTTAATGTTATTTTCCTTTAGAAAGTTGGCAGTTCCTTTGGTTGCATAGAGCTTGTAGTCCATTTCCTGAAGTTTTTTTATTTCTTTGAGCAGTAAGGCTTTGCTTTCAACTGGCCCTGTGGAAAGAAGGATGTTCTTTTGAGGTATCTTAAAACCTACTGAGAGCATTGAGAGCAGGAAAGCTTCTCTTATATCATTGCCTATACACGCAACTTCGCCAGTAGAAGCCATCTCAACTGATAATGTAGGATCTGCGCCTTTAAGCCTTGAAAAAGAAAATTGAGGGGCCTTAACACCAACATAGTCAAGCTCAAAGTGTGATTTGTCAATCTTGGCTACTTGCTCGTTCATGATGGCCTTGGTTGCAAGCTCTATGAAATTTACTTTGAACACCTTTGATACAAAAGGAAATGATCTTGATGCTCTTAGATTGCATTCAATGACGCTTACTTTATTGTCTTTTGCTAGGAATTGGATGTTGAATGGACCTGTTATATTAAGATGCTTAGCAACTTCTTTAGCAATTCTTTTTATTTTTCTTATTGTTTCATGATATGTTTTTTGAGGCGGAAGCGCCATAGTAGCATCACCGCTGTGGACTCCTGCATTTTCTACATGTTCTGAGATTGCATAAGCAAGTATATTG
>JASMCJ010000071.1 GCA_030753365.1 Candidatus Woesearchaeota archaeon | reverse complement strand
GCGTCTGATAGCAGTGAAAATATGGAGGTTAGCTGCGTATTGGCATCAAGTAGCAAATTCAAAGAAGATATTTCAATCATGTTCAGCAAAGGAGATGATGGTTTTAACAAGACAGCAATAGGCTCTATAATTACTATTGTGCCCTAGATTATAAAATGGCATCTGAAGAAGAAAGAAAAGGTATTCATTCCAGAATAAAAGGAATAGCGCATAGGTCCTTTCATACTGTTAGATCCAGCGCAGTTAATCTGAAAAGCGAGATAAAAAAGAATGTCTTAACAGCAGTGCTTGCTGCTTTCGGATTTGTTATAGCTCTTGTCTGGAGAGATGCAATAAGAGCTGGCGTTGATGAAATAATTCAAAGGTCTGGAATGGAAGGAACCGGTTATATTTATCAAATAGTATCTGCAGTCATTGTAACAATAATATGTGTTATTGGCATACTATTCTTCTCGAGGATTAAGGGAGAAGAGGATGTTAAAGATTGTGAAAAAAAATAGATTCTGTTAAAACTTATCCAGAAGTATCTGCCTTGACTTCTCGTCCTTGTTCTTTAATTCTTGCTCTTCTTTATATCCGCCAGAAGTAGTGTTATCGACTACAATGTCCTTAACCGGCCTAAACTTTGTGAGCTTATTGTTCTTAAGCATCTCAGAATATTTGACCGGTTTCATAAATAATTTTAAGAAGTAGATTTTATATAAAGCTTTGTATAAACTTTGATATACTCAAAACTAAAAACTTTCTAAGTAATCGATAAGTATTAAAACTTTGGATTATATAATTAATAGTATGCAAGCAAAATATATTCCTACAATATTTCTTTTAATACTTTTAGCTGGCTTTGCTAAGGCAGGATATCAGGAGGAAGTTTACAATAGCTGGTTGCATTCTGGAGAAGGTTTCACAGTTAATAGTAAAAGTTTCATTGTTGAACTTGATGAATTTAGTGAGAAAGTATCTGTAAAACTTAATGGCTATAATCTTTTCATAGATAGAGGATATTGCGAGGAAATAGCCAACTTAAGTATATGCTTTAATGGAATGAATGTAAGTTACAGGAATTACACGCTGCATCAGGATGTGTATCAGGCGGGCGTGGCTGTTTACTCACTTCTTGCTAACATTGAAGCGACAATGACCATAGAAGATGGCGAACTGCTTATAGGAGAAAGGACAGATGTTGATATTACAATGGAGAACACAGGCAGCCTGACAGCTAATAGTATTAAGTATTTGGATGTGTTTGATGGATTTAATATATTGAATATGGAAGGTTGCATGGTAAGAAATAAGGAGGTTATATGGACTGGGGATCTTGCTGTTAACAGAAAAAAAGAATGTTCATGGACAATTGAAGCCATCAATAAAACAACATTCAACTCAAACAATTCAATAAGCTATTTCAATGGAAACAGCACCAAGACAATAAGCCCAACTACAACTAACATTAGAGTAAAAGATTATTCTCTCAATATTGTTCAATTCAAGCAAGGACAAGCTTGAAGTAGGAGAAATAGTTAATTATTTAGTTTGGGTTTTATACCCCGATGCTTGCATCGGCTTAATACGCAAACTAAATACTAAAAATACCCCGCAGCTTGCTGCGATTGGGATTTTTTATTTTGTGGCGCTAGGTATGCCCGCTAAATATTTTATATTTGCTAATGCTACCTATGAAACCCTATTTGAACAGAAGCTTTATTCTCAGGCTACTGGAGAGATTAATGTTGTTCTGCCTGGCACGAATCAAACACTTAATGAAAGCCTTAACACAAGCAGTACAATAGAAAAAGTTGAGTCTCTTGCAGGTGATTCGGAAGAGCCTGCAGAAGAAGTTAAACAAGTAGAAGAAGAGACAGTTAAACTGTCTCCTTTACCTAAGATTAAAGCAGTGTTAACCTATAACAAAGTTGCGTTCATTCTTGTGGACATTTTCCTTGTGATTCTGATATTCTTTGTGTTTACAAGGATTAAGAAATCAAGATAAGAAAACTTTTGTCCTGGTTGAGTTCATATCACTAAATACAGTAATGCTAGTGATTGGGATATTATTTACAAGGTTATGGGCATAAGCCTGAAAGCCATTAAAATCAAACAGCTGGTGATGCTTTCCATCTGTCAAAACTCTCACAGTATGGTAACCGGTTTTATTGCAAGAATAATCTTCTATGAATAAAGAAGATACTTCCAGTGAACTGTTTGCTAGTTCAGTTATTTTGACTTTTGTGCTGTTGGATAAGATAAGGTATGTGTTATTCTGCATAAACAGGCTCTCTTTGTTGAAGAAAAGGTTATCTCCGCATCTTAAATCTAATAAATCTAAATCATTGATTGTTGAGCTGTTATCATTGAACATCTCGGAATAAGATGTGCTATTGCTTGAGCTTATTGTTAGGTTGCCTATACCGTTAGCATTAAACATAACAGTCCAGTTGCCTCCCCTTGTTGGATAGCTTTGGGTATTAAGTATAACTAACTCTAATTCATAAGTTTGGTTGCTCAGGTGAGGAACAATCCATTCAATATAATCTATAAGGCTGTTATTGTTCTTATCAAATTTGTTAGTGCTTACCCTTTCCCTTGTGCCGTTGTTTATCCAGTAAAGCTTTATACTATTAACAGGCACTTCAATGGGCAGGGAGGTATAGCTTAGGATGTTAGTGTAATGTATATCAGAGCTGATAGTTATTGTCTTCTTATAAAAACTAAGCTCTTCTTCTGTGAGAGAAGGGCCTTCAGTTTCATACTCAATCTCATACTCTGTGCTGTTATCCAATATATCTATAGTTGTTGCGTTCAATTCTTCTATTATTGATATTCCCTTAACCTTGCCATCAATAAGCTTTTCATAATCCTTAAAATCAAGATTGTTGACCTTTATCTTCTCCTTCTTGAGCTTAAGCTTTGTGCCGTTAACTATTTTTTTAATAGTGATATTATGTGCATGCTTTGTTATATTTATTGAAATGTTTTTAGATGATTCTTTCAGCTTGATTTTCCTAATCCATTTAACAGGCTTTCCTATGACTGCCTGGCCCTGTACAAGGCCTTCGCTCACATTTTCCTGGCCAAACTCGCTCACATTAATCCTGAACACATTGCTCACTGCCACTGAATTGGTGTCGTTTGCGATAAAGAAAGAACTCTTTAATCCTGTGAAACCCTTATCAGGAGAGATAACTGCAATGTTTTCGTTGATTATGGTTGAAACATTATCTGTCTTGTAAAAGGAATAGCTAAGGATATCGCCGTCTTCATCAAAGAAATACTCACTTAGATTGATGATGTAATTATTATCTTTTGCAATAGTAATATCAGAAATGTTTTTAATAAGTTTAGGCGGATGGTCGCTTATGATTATTTTTTCAATAGTATAGGATATACTGTCAATGTCAAGTTGAGTATTATTGATTTCGAAGATTAGGTTATAATTAGTTTCATTAATCCCTGGCAGAAGGCAGGTTTCTAAGCAAACATCCTCAAATTCAATATAAGGTGCCTTAAACTTAGCGCTTAGGCTTGAGCTGCTGCTGTAGATAATATCTGCCTCTAAAGTTGTGAAATCGTAATAAGCATGAATTATTTGAGCGGATACTAAATTGTTATAGCCAGCGTTATCTTTTTCAAAATAGCTGTAGTAAGGATCGTTCCAATTTGTTGATGATGGATCCATATCTAAGAAGTTACAGCAACTGCTGCTTCCATGGCAGACATTACTAATGGTGTTTTTGTCAATGGAATTAATAGTCCACTTTGTGCATAGGTTGTCAGGAGAAGCGTTGAAATTGAAATCTGTATCTTTTACAGTTAAGTCTATTACACCATCAAGCTCTTCAAAGCCATTATTATCAGTGTCATAACTGCTTTCCGTGTAGTAAGTGAGAGCTAGTTGAATGGTTTTAGTTAGTTCTGGTTCATTAGTTGTTGGCTCTTCAATGGTTTCATTTACTAGCTCTTCTGTTGACTCATTGATTTGGTCTTCTATGGTTTCATTAAGAACCTGTGTTTCATTATTAGACTGGTTAATTACTATTTCTTCTATTGTTTGGTTAGCTATGCTAATGTTTGTTATAACCATGCCTGTTACAGCACTCAGACTCTTCTCGAGCTGTTCGCTGTCAAATACCAAGTATAATTTATTGCTATAGTTTAGATAAACCTTTGCAGCTCCCTGCCTTAGAACAGTTCCGCTCAGCTTAAAGCTTTTTAGAGTGCCTTGTTCTTTAGGTATCCATGTATATTCGCTGCTTTCGTTTGCTGTGATGCTTACTTTGTCGATGAGGGCATATTCCTTCTTTATACTGACGAAGCCTGTTAATCTTGGCCTGACTAAGAAAAAGCTGATAACTATTACTATTGTGATAAGGACAATAATGCTCTTTTTGCTGATATGCCTGCTTTTCTTTTTCATTTGTTGCTGAATAACCTTACCTTGATATAAGCAGAAAGAGATATACCTAATTCCTCTGCCTCTTCTTCTATCCTCTTCTTTTCTTTCTTTGTCAGGTACACGTGCACCATCAATCTTTTGTCGCTTTTTGGCATTTTTGATTTATTGCAGTATTGTTGTAATACTACTTTAATATTGTATTAGTATCTTTATAAGATTGTTGTAGTATTGCTTGTATTTAAAGTTGTTGGTTTTAATAGAAGAACGAACATTTTAGAAGCTATATTTAAATAATACCAACGATTTCTCATTAATATGAACATCTATCTAAAAGTGCATGGCTGCTCTAACAATGTAGCAGAAGCTGAAATGATGCTTGGCCTATTAAAGGAGGCAGATTTTAACTTAGTAAACACTCCTGCAGATGCGTTTGTGATAATACTATCAATCTGCGCAGTTAAACGGCCTTCAATAAGCACTGCATTAAAGGAAATAGAATATTTCAGCAAGGAATATCCTCATAGTAAGCTGATAATAGCAGGTTGCATACCGAAACAAATCATAGGTGATATAAGAAAGATTGCAGACGTTTCTTTAATCAATACTCATAATATAGCAAAAATTGTTGAAGTTGTTGAGGAAACCATTAATGACAATCTTGTGGAAGTAATGGCATATGAGGAAGAGCCTAAGATTGCACTGCCAAGGCTAAGGAAGAATAAGGCAATAAGCATAATTCCCATCTCTAACTCATGCACTAATAATTGTTCGTTCTGCAATACAAGGTTAATAAAGGGCAAATTCTATTCGTTTCCTGTTGAAGAAATAATAAGAGAGGTAAAAGAATCGGTTGAGCAAGATTGCAGAGAAGTCTGGATAACCTCACAAGATAATGCGTGCTATAATTTAGATAAAACTCCTGTTAAAGCTGAAGAAAAAGTATTGCTTCCACAACTTCTAAACAAAATCTGCAGGCAGATAGGAGATTTTAGAGTGAGAGTTGGAATGATGAACCCTAAGAATGTGCTGCCAATACTTGATGAGCTTATAGAAGCGTTTAAGCATGAAAAGATGTTCAAATTTATTCATCTGCCAGTGCAGTCAGGCTCTGACAGAGTTTTGAAATTGATGAAAAGAGGACATACAGTGGAAGATTTTAAAAAAATCATAAATAAATTCAGGGAGGCAATACCAAATATTACAATCTCAACAGATGTGATAGCAGGCTTTCCCACAGAAACTGAAGAAGAGTTCAAGCAGACGATTAACCTAATAAATGAGATAAAGCCGGATGTGCTTAACAGGTCAAGGTTCTGGCCGCATAAGGGAACTGAAGCTGCAAAGCTTAAGCAGGTCCATGGCAATGAAACAAAAAAGAGGTCAACTCATATCACTTCAGTGTTTGATTATGTTTCCTTTGAAAGTAACAAGAAATGGAAAAACTGGGAAGGTTATATCCTTATAGAAGAAAAAGGAAAAGAAGGCAGTTTTGTTGGAAGAAACCCTTCGTATAAGCCAGTGGTTGTTATAGGAGAGTTTGAAGTGGGAGACTGGATAAAGGTTAAGATCAATAAAATAACTGTGCATTATCTTATAGGCGAGGCCATACAATAGTTTTATATACTTTCTCTGGTCTAATTTTCTGATGAAACATGAGCTTAAAGTAACAATTCTGTTATTAATTCTGTTCTTTGTGTCTCAAGTGGTTGGTTTGACTATTATAGATAGATATATAGACCATGCTGCAACAGCTGTAAGCGGGATTACTGAATATAAAGAACTTCCAAGTATTTTAGGTGTATCTTTTCAAAGGCCTGAGGTAGAAGGAGGAGCTTCTTTTGGTTACATATTCTTTGCAATATTAATGGGTACTGTTATTCTATTGCTCCTTATAAGATTCAAGAAGGTTATGATAATAAAGGCATGGTTCTTTGTTGTTGCCTGGCTTTGCCTTGCTTTTGCGTTCTCAGCTTTTATATCAAGCTTTGTTGCTTCTATACTTGCTTTTATTGTTGCAGCCTGGAGAACATACAGGCCTAATGTTATAATACATAATGTTGCTGAATTGTTTATCTATGGAGGATTGGCTGCAATATTTGTGCCAATGATAAACCTCTTTGCAGCCTTCATGCTGCTTCTGTTTATATCAATATATGATATGTTCGCTGTATGGCAAAGCAAGCATATGGTAAAGTTGGCAAAATTCCAAACCAAGTCAAACATCTTTGCAGGTATGCTTATACCTTATGGTGGGAAAGCTACTATGGGGACTAAGAAAGCTAAAAAGATGACAAAAACAGAGAAGCTTGTGAAAGTTAAGACAAGGCATGCAATACTTGGGGGAGGAGATATAGGATTTCCTTTATTATTTGCGGGTGTTGTGATGAAAGGCCTTATGCTGCAGAATACATTGTTAGTTGGATTTTTGAAGACTTTAATAATACCAGTCTGTGTAACAATTGCCTTAATGTTTTTATTCATCAAAGGGCAGAAAGATAAGTTTTATCCTGCAATGCCTTTCCTTAGCATGGGATGTGTTGTTGGATATTTAATTATTCTTGGCATAAATTTATTTTAACAAGCTAAACTTTACCACCTACTTTTTCTTATCTTGAACAAGAAACTAAGATGATTAACAATAATGTGCAGCATAAAGCTTAATGCTATAGTTATGAATATAAAATTCAGTTCTAATCTGTTAAGTATTGAAATGAAAATTAATGCGCCTATAGCATAGTCAGTCTGGTCAAATGGTATGAATGACTTGCCTGGTTTGATGTTCAGCCTTCTCTTGATGAATGATTCTGCCATATCGCCTACTAAAGCGCCTAATCCTAAAAGGAACCCTATAATATGCCACTCTGAATAATCTAATATACTAATACTACTGAAAAAATTAAATCTTGAAAGAAGGAATTGAATGAATGCTATAATCACTGCAAATATCACGCCTGCAAGCAGGCCTCTGTAGGTTTTATTTCTGCCAAATATTGGCTTGCCTTCAAGTTTCTCATTAAAATCAACAGGAACATTGAGAAACTTTATTTTCTTGCATATAATAGGTGCCATATTAGCAAAATATGCAGGAAGCATAAGATATAATGATTTAAGGATTAAAGTAAGCATATAATCTTTATTTTGATTAGTTATTTATATTGGTTGCGGTTTTCTTCTTATGTAAAGGGGCCGTAGTGTAGCTTGGTCTATCAAAAGATTTATAAATTTGATCTCCAGCACCTGAAATTACATGAGATACAAAATTAATTTACTAATAAGGCAACTACTAAGACAGTATTATAAAAAGCTATTAAAGACATCAATAAGAACTAATTTGAAGAATCTCATATATAAAAGCAAATCAATTTCTGAAAGTCAATTGGATGTAATAGTAAAAATAAGCAGGATTCCTAGAAAATCATTGAAGCTAATCGAAGCAAAATTCCATTCAGAAAGAAATTTTGGAAAGTATCTTAAACCCATTAAAATACAATTTGAAGGTAAGGTCCAAGATTTTGCAGAATTTATTGGTATAATGCTTGGTGATGGAAATATTTATAGGGATAGCATAAGAATAATTATAAGTAGTGAAGAACAGGAATTTAAAGAACATATAAAAAAACTATTTAAGAAATTGTTCGGAATAGGACCAAAAGTATATAAAAGTAAAAGGTCTAAATCAGTATCTATATATGTATATAGTAAAGAATTAAGGATACTTCTTGAAAAATATGGTTTGGGTCAAGGTAATAAAGTAAAAAGAAATATTCAAGTACCCAAGTGGATTAAAACCAACAAAACTTTCTCAAGATACTGTATAAGAGGAATGATTGATACAGATGGTTGTACGCACTACCATAAACGTGATAAACAACTATATATCTCTTTTCACAACAGGGCGTCTAACTTATTAACTGATTTACAAAAGATGGCAAACTATTTTAATCTTACATTTATCCAAAACACTCCTTATTCCGTTACTTTGTATAAAAAAGATGAAGTTAGAATATATATAAAGGAAATAGGATTTTCAAATAAAAAACATTTATCTAGAGTGAAAAATCATTTGGGGCTGTGATCTAGCTTGGAATGATACCAGGCTGGGGGTCTGGTAACCGGAGTTCAAAAGCCATTAATGGTTTGAAAGTCTCCGCGGCCCCATTTTACTTAAATTTAAAGAAAAGTACATCATAAATCTCCTATAATGCGTATAAAGGAAATGAGGAAATTAATGACAAAAATTTAAATGGAAATATTTTCTTGCATCGTTACAATAATTTTATAAGCTATAATATAATTTCTTATAAGGAATTGAAATATAAGGCGGGAGTCTAATTAAAAATGCCATATGCAACTGTAAGAGTCAAGGAAAAAATAGATTATGTGGGAGGAAATGGTTCTCGAGAAGACAGGGAAATTTTGCCTATGTATCTTAAAGAGATAAATAGAATACCAATGCTCACAAGAGAAGATGAAGTTATGTATGCCAAAAGAGCTGATAAGGGAGATAAATATGCTAAAGATAAACTTGTTAAGGCGAATCTAAGGTTTGTTGTTAATGTTGCAAAAAAATACCAATATTTTGGTCTTACTCTTTTAGAGGTTATTAATGAGGGAAATATTGGATTAATTGAAGGAGTAAATAGGTTTGACGTTGAGAAAGGTTACCATTTAATCTCTTATGCTTATTGGTGGGTAAGGCAGAATATTTTCAGGGCATTGGCTGATCAGGCCAGGACGATTAGAATGCCAATAAATAGAGTTTCTGAATTGAATCGAATAAGAAAAGAACAAAAAAGACTTGAAAAAATAGGATATGAAGCAAATTTACAATTAGTTGCAGAAAACTTGAATATGGCGGTTGAGAGAGTAGAAAGAACATTAGATGCTGATAATATGCAACCTGTTTCTCTTGATGTTCCTACAGGAGACGATGGGGCTTTTTCAAGTCTAGTAGATTTCATGGAGGATTTAAGTTATGATATGGAAGAAGATGCTTTAAATGACGCTTTGATTGAAACAATTGACTCGGTCTTGGAAACTTTAACTGAAAGAGAAGCAGATGTCTTAAGAGATAGATTTGCACTGAATGGAAGAACTCCATTAACATTAAAAGAGGCTGGTGATAAATACCATTTAAGCAGAGAAAGAATAAGGCAAATACAAGACAAAGCTTTAAAGAAATTAGGAGACTTTGATAATATAGAAGCCTGGATACTAGGTGCTTATGTTAATTAAAATGAAATTACTAACAGACACTCATTCACATCTTGAACTCTTTAAGGATGACTTAGATGAAGTACTAGAAAATGCAAAGAAAGCTGGGTTTAAAGCAGTGATTACTGCTGGCATTAACCCTGAGACTAATAGGAAGGCATTAAAGCTTGCTAAGAAATATGATATTATACAATGTTCTCTGGGAGTTTATCCAAGGTCAGCTTTAAAAAGAGAAACTAAGGATGGTGAGTTTCCTCTTAAATTAGAAGAGTTTGATGTTCTTAAAGAGATTGACTTTATTAAAGCTAATAAAGATAATATTGTTGCAATAGGAGAAATTGGCTTAGACTTTGTGAATGGCAGAGACGAAGGGCAGATAGAAGATTTCAAGGAGATGCTTAAATTAGCTGAAGAATTAAAGAAGCCTGTGATAGTGCATTCAAGGAAAGCTGAAGAAGAATGCATAGAAATACTTGAGAGTTTTAAGCTAAAGAAAGTGATAATGCATTGTTTCTGCGGCAAGAAGAAATTAGTTAAAAGAATACAAGAGAATGGATGGTATTTTTCCATACCTGCTATTGTTGTGAGAACGCAGCAGTTCCAGGAGCTTGTGAAAGAAGTTCCTTTGTCACAGTTGTTTACAGAATCAGATGCGCCATACCTTTCTCCTTACAAAGATAAAAGGAATGAGCCTGCTTTTATAACAGAAACAATAAAGAAAATAGCAGAGATTAAGAGAATGGATGAACAGGAAGTTGTGAATAATATTTATATGAATTTTGGAAGGGTTTTCTAATTCATTCTTGACAAGTAATAAATACCTAATCTTTAAAAATAAATTTAAATTCTTTAATGAATATGTCTAATCCAAAAATCAAAGCAACCACACCATTGGATGAAATACTGAAGATAACAAGTGAATATAGTTGTAATTGTAGAAGCACATATTGTTGTTATAATCCTCCTTTTTTGTTTGAAGGAGAAGCGCAACAAGTGCTTGATTATTTAGGAGCAGAAGATTTTGATAAGTTCTTTAATAAAAAAATTGTTTCTTTTAAGGAAGGATATATGCCAAAAGAGTATAAGTCTCTTTGTATCTTTGCTGTTAGAAAAGGAGAAAAACAGGTTCAATTAGAGGAAATTGAATCTAAAATAGAGAGACCTATTGAAACTGTTAAAGAGAAAGCAATAAGAATGTTTCATATTCTAGGATACTTCTTAAAAGAAGGAAGGATGGAATGTGGTATACAGGAAATAAAACCAATGCAATGTAAAATATATCATTGTAGAATGCCAAAGGAAATTAAATCCCGGGAAATTGAATACTTTTATGTGAACAGAGATGATATAAAAACAATAGAAGAGTTTAGAAAAGATGTAAGTAAGTTAGATTTGCCTGTTCTTGAAGGCTCTGTTTAGCAGGGATAGAAATTTCTTTAGTTCTATAATACTTGTTTTGGGAAAAGTTTTCCTATGGTAAGCGCTTCTGTATCTTCTCTTGGTGACATGTTCTCTTTTCCATATATTTCTATATCCATATATAATGGCTTTGAACAAAGACTTATGTAATCTGCTAGGGTCTTTAATTTTCCTCTAACTTCTCTTAAGCCATCTTTCACTTTTTCTCTTTGTTCAGGTTTTGAGAAATGTCTTATAACTTTCCCTGAATAACCTTTCATCAATCTTTGTTTTGCTTTCATTAATCTTTTTTCAATTCTCGTATAGGCAACCCTTTTTATTTGTAATCCAACATATGCAGCTCCCTTACCTTCTTTTTTGCCGCATTTAACCCTGTATGTTAATCCTTCTTCCAAGTTTTTATCTTTTAAAGTAAGGTTTAAATCAGAGTTTTCAATATGTGATTGCATATTATTTATCTTAGGGGCATCATCAAAATTAGAAGATTGTGTAAGAATAAATATCATCTTACCTTTTTTGTCATACTGAGAAACTAGGCTAACAATACTTTCTTCATCTAATAGTACGTTTCCTTTTTCATCTTCATGTACGACATTCTCTGGACTTAAAGCAGCTAAATTTTCAAAGAAGTGTTCAATTGTTCCTTCATCATCATCTTTCTTTTCATGATATCTTGGATAAGAATATGTTTGATATTCAAAACCAACTGAACTTGCGTCTGGGTTGTCACTTGAGATTATGCTATGAAGCTTTCTAGCAAGCTCTGCTAAGTTGTCTCCTCTTATCCTTAGGTCTTGTCTTAATTCTTTGTTAGACATTTTATCACTTATTTAATTATTTAGTTTGGGTTTTATACCCCGATGCTTGCATCGGCTTAATACGCAAACTAAATACTAAAAATACCCCGCAGCTTGCTGCGATTGGGATTTTTTATTAGAAATAACTCTTCATTTATATATTTTACTATTACTCAATGGTTATAACTTCTAAAACAAAATTAAATAGAAACCTTTTTTAACTTCCGCTTTCAATAAAATCCTTATGAAAATCACAATAGACACAAAAGAAGACAGTAAAGATGAAATAAAGAAGATAATACAAATGCTTTCCAACCTTCTTGAAGTAGAAAATAAGGATGTTTATGTGAATAAGAGCAACATATTCTCTGATGATAATGCTGCTGCTGAAAGCAGTGTTGCAGACAAGGAAGAGATAGAAAAGGTTGAGACAGCCTTTGGAAGCATATTCAATGACCCTGAGACTAATAATGATGTAGAAAAGGAAGAAAGTTCTGAAGAGAATAAAGAACCTGATGAAGAAGAAATTAAAATAGATATTCCTGAAGTAGAAGAATATTAATTAAAAAGAAATATTAATTATGGTCTTAAGAACAGGAACTTAGCAACCATAATACCAACTACTCCTACTAAAGCTATATTAGCTAATACAAGCAGTGCCACATAAGCGTTTGATTTAGTAAAGGTTATTTTGGTTGTGCTGTCAACAGCGTCTTGAGTCCAAGGCTGAACATCAGGCTGTATAGTTGGAGGCATAGTGTCATCTCCATCATTACCAGTTATAAGAGTAACTGAATCATCTGATGTGTCAGTGGTTGAATCGTCATCGTCACTATCACTGCATGCTTTTATTGTGATAAATTCTCTAACATGATCGCTTATCTCATCTGTATCATAATATACTCTTATATCAATAGGATATCTGCCTGCAGCTTTGTTCTCTGGCACTTCAATTGTATAATCCTTGTTGAACTTGTTCTCATTATCATCATAATCTTTGTCAAGTTCTGGTGTCTCTTCGTTGATATTAACCCCTAGTTCAGTACTGATTATGCTTATGATAACCTCGTCTTCGCTATGAGAGCCTATATTAGTTGCAGTAACATCAAGCACAAAACTGTTTCCACAGCTTACTTCTTTAGGAGATGAGCTAGACTTGCTGATTACAATCTCATGGCTTTCTTTATCTAGTTCAAGATAAAGCTTTGCTTCGCTAATATGTGTAACTCCATTCTCATCTTCGCCTTCAACAGTTATGACAACATTATAAGTGCTTTCACCAATATTTAAAGGAAGCTTGAATTCATGCTGTACTCTTTTCCATTTATCAGGTTTTAAGTCGAACTCGTCTAAAACCTCTTCAAGGTCATCGCCTTCATCAATCTCTTCAATGATTATTGTAACTTCAATATCTTCTATTTCTATATCGTCATCATCACTAAACCTGTTATCAAGCCTTATATCAAACTTAACAGTTGATGAAGGTCTTGCTTTTTCGTCAATTGAATCGCCATCGTTAAGGTTCTTATCAGAATCGCCATCTA
>JASMCJ010000070.1 GCA_030753365.1 Candidatus Woesearchaeota archaeon | reverse complement strand
CATTATTTCTATCAATTATGTTCAAAATATCACACAAAGATAAGAATGCAAGGGTTGGAATATTAAAGACTGCTCATAGGAGTGTTGAGACTCCTTTTTTTATGCCTGTGGCTACTAAGGCTACGGTTAAGCATGCCAGCTCTGAAGATTTGGAGAGGATGAAAGCTAAGGCTATTATTTCTAATGCGTTTGTGCTTTATCTTTCTAAGGGATTGGATGTTATTGAGAAGTTTAAGGGAATTCATAAGTTTATGAAGTTTAAAGGTACTATTTTTACTGATTGTGGAGGGTTTCAGATTTTGAGGGAGTCTTTTATTATTAAGACTAGTGATGATGGGATTCTTTTTAAGTCCCCTTTTGATGGGAGGAAGATTTTGTTGACGCCTGAGATGATTATGGATATTGAAAGCAGAGTGGGTTCTGATGTTGCTATGGTGCTTGATGATGTTGCTGAGTATGGAAGCAGTTTTGATGATACTAAAGCGTGTATGGAAAGGACACATAAATGGGCTGAAGAGAGTATTAAGGCTCATAAGAATAAGAAGCAGTTGTTGTTTGGGATTAGTCAGGGAGGGTTTTCTGAGAAGTTGAGGGAGGAGTCTGCTAAGTTTATTAATGGGTTAGAGCTTGATGGGATTGCTATTGGTGGGTTGAGGATAGGAGAACCAACGGATGTTATGCATAAAATGCTGGAGTGTTCTATTAAGAATATTGATGAGAGTAAACCAAGGTATTTGATGGGTGTTGGGAAACCTGAAGATATTGTTGAGAGTGTGAGTAGAGGTGTTGACATCTTTGATAGTATTTATCCTACACAGAATGCAAGGCATGGCACTATTTTTACATGGAAAGGCAGGTTGAGGATTAGGAATAGTGGTTATAAGTTTGATAAGAAGCCTTTGGATGAGGATTGTGATTGTTATGTTTGCAAGAGGTTTTCAAGGGCGTATATTAATTATTTGATGAGGATTAATGAGCATGTTTATATGAGGTATACTACGTATCATAACCTGTATTTTCTGCAGAGGTTGATGGAGAAGATTAGGATAGCTATAAAAGAAGGAAAGTTTAATGAGTTTAAGAGAGAGTTTTTGAAAAAGTGGTGAAGATTTTGAGAAAAATAAATAAAACGCCTTACTATTCTTATAGGATTGGCAAACTGCCTAAAGGATGTCAGCTTTGTGTTAAAGGAGAGAAGACTGTGCTGTTTGTTACAGGGTTGTGCTCAAGGAAACCTTATTGTTATTTCTGCCCGGTTTCTGACAGAAAGCTAGGAAGAGATGTTGTTTATGTTAATGAATGGCAGACTAGGTCTTTTAAGGATTTGGTTACTGAGGTTAAGTTGTGCTCTTCTAAAGGGATGGGGATTACTGGAGGGGATCCTCTTATGAATGTTGAGAGGTGTGTGAAGTATATCAAATTTGTTAAGAAAGAGTTTGGGAAGAGGTTTCATGTGCATCTTTATACTCCGCTTGTGCTTGTGAATGATGAAAGGCTGGAGAAGTTGTTTAAGGCTGGATTGGATGAGATTAGGTTTCATCCTAACTTTGATGATTCTAAACTGTGGGAGAATATGAAGTTTGCCAAGAGATTTGACTGGGATGTGGGTGTGGAGATTCCGGTTGTTCCTGGAAAGGAGAAGGAGATTTTTAAGTTGGTTGATTTTATTAAGAATAATGTTGATTTTATTAATCTTAATGAGCTTGAGGTTGCTGATAATAAGGTGAATAAGCTTGTGAAGCTTGGATTTTCTACAAAGGATTGTGTTTCTTATGCGGTTAAAGGGAGTGAGAAGCTTGCAAAGGAGTTGTTGGAGTATTGTTCTAGGCATACTAATCTAGATGCGCATTACTGTTCTTCTAAATTGAAGGATAAGATACAATTGGCTGAGAGGATTAAAAAGAGGGCAAGAGGTGTTAAGAGAAAGTTTGATAAGGTTACTGACGAAGGGATGCTGGTTAGAGGAGCTGTTTATCTTAAGAGGTTGGTGCCGTCAACTGGTTATAGAAGAAAGCTTGAGAACGCTGATAAGGAGAAGACCGTTAAAGAATTAGAGGGAGTGAAGAGGAAGATTGAAGAGAGGTTTGATGTTGGGAAGGGGTTGATGGATGTGGATAAGGAGAAGTTGAGGATTTTGATTGATGTTAAAGTGTTGAAAAGGATTAAGAGTTTTCTTGGGAGAAATAATCTTATTGGGGCTATTGTTGAGGAGTACCCGACTCATGATCAGACTGAGATTGAGATTGAGTTTCTAAGTTCTTAAGCTTTGTGCTGAAGCCAAGTGCTGTGAGAAGGCCTAAAGATGCGATTATAAATATGAGCTTGTAGCTGAAGAAGAATGCGAATAAGCTGAGAACTATTCCTCCTAAGCAGAAGGAGATGACACTTTCTGAGAGATATGATGGGACGTCCTTGTCTTCTATTTCATGGTGGAATAGTATATCAGATATCAACTGGGTTGATTGATGAGTAAACCTGTTTGTGAGGTTGAATATAAATAGCAAAGGGATGGTGGTGCTGAATATTGAGAGGAACATTGAGAGTGCTGAGAGAGAGAAAGTTGTTGTTATTGCTATGATTTTTTTTATATGGTCGATGACATAGCCGCCTATGAGCACGGCTGTTAGCGCGAGGAGTGAGCCCAAGGAGGAGAAAGTGCCTACTTTGAGTTCTGAGCCAAGAATGTTGTATAAGTATATTACCCAAAAAAATATGATTGTAACAAAACTGAAGCCTCTGAAGAAGGTGATTATCATATGAATTCCTATTTCACCTTTAAATGATGGGAAGAATACTCTTTTTCCGGTTACTACTACTTCCTGTCTTAAGAGAAGTGTTGGGATGCATGAGCTTAGTACTATGATTAATCCTATGGCATAAAGGTAATTGTAGCCTAAGTAGTTTATTATTAGTCCGCCAATGAAAGGAGAGATTATGTTAGCTATCCATAATAAGGCCAGAATCCATGCCTGTTGTTTTCCCCGTTTGTGCCTTTCAGTTGATTTTAGAAGGATTAATGATGTGCAGTTCCAGAACATGAATTGGACTATTGCAAGAGTTATACCATATACCCATATAGGGAGTTTGAAATTAGGGTATAAACTTAAGATGAATATTATGAAGGGTTCGAGAATGCATCTTGCTATTATAGGGATTTTTATTCCTGACTTGTGGATTATATAGTTGAAGAGCATGCCAGAGATTATGCCGCCTAAACAGAAGCTCATGATGTAAACTATTATGTAGCTGAATTCAACTCCTTGTTTTAATAGGAAGAGAGGTATGAATAGGCTGTATAGTCCTGAACCTAAGGATACAAGGAATAATAATATGGTTAAGAGTATTCTGTTTCGTCTCATGGAGAAGTTGTGATAAAATAAATGGTATTTAAATATAGTGTTTGATTATAATAGTAGCTTTCCTTTTTTCAGTATTGTTTTATTGCCTGCTTCTATTGTTGGTTTTAGGAAAATGCCGTCTAAGTGGCAAGGGGCATTGACTGTGCCGCCATAGGAGAGATTATTCCCTAATGCTATGTGAGCTGTGCCTAAGACTTTTTCATCTTCTAAGATTATGCCTGTTATTATTGCTTTGTCGTTTGTTCCTATGCCTAGCTCTGCAATATTATAGGCTGTTTTGTTGTTGAAGTCTGTTAGGAGCTTTTTTAGTTGTTCTGCTTGTTGTTTTCCTTCTATGTTTATTGCGTAGCCATCTTTGATTTCTATTTTTATTGGGCTGGTTAGCTTTCCTATGCCTGCCATGGATGCGTCTATGATTATTGTACCGTTTGTGTGGTTTTCTAAGGGTGCAAAGTATGCTTCTCCATCAGGAAGGTTGCCCCAGTCTCCTTTTTTGTGGAATATTCCTTCACTTACTTGAGGGAGTTCTCTATTAACTTGCATTTCTAGGTCTGTGCCTAGCTCTGTGGTGATTTTTATTTTTTCTTGGTTTTCATAGGCTTTGTTTAAGATGCTCATGATTTTGTTGGAGATTTCTGTGATTTGATGGTAGTCTGCTGTTAGAGTTCTTTTCATGATTTCTTCTGTTATGCCTGGCATAGAAGCGATTCTTGCGCCTTTTTCAGAAGCTTTTCTTCTTGCTTCTGTGTGGGATAAGGATTTTGAGGTTGGCATAAGAATCACATCAGAATTCTGCATCTCTTTTGCTACTTCTTTTGGTGGTTCCTGGCCATTGAATTTTGGATTGGGAATTTCTGTGAGGTTTGCATATTTTGTGATTTTTTCCGCTTCTTTTAGAAGGGAGTTTGCTATGGTTCGCTTGTTTTTGTCATATATGATTAGAACTCGCTCGTTTTCTTGTGTGTTCATGCAGGTTCTTATTGCAATTGATGATGCTTGTGAGAGTTGCATTATATTATTTCTGTCTTATTTTACATTCTGTATATCGTACATGATTTCTTCTAGTTTCTTTAGATTCCATTTAATTGAATCACTTTTTCTTCTTAGCTGGCTGTTTCTTAGGTTGAATTTGAGGAATTCACCATAGATTTCCTCTACTGTGTCTTTGATGAGCTCTACTTCTTTGAATTCTCTTTTTGTTGCAAGGGAGACTGCTCTTCTTCCAAGTTCCCCTGTTAGGTCGCATAGGCCTAGAAGGTAGTCTTCGCTGTTTACTCCCAATGTTTTCTTTG
>JASMCJ010000069.1 GCA_030753365.1 Candidatus Woesearchaeota archaeon | reverse complement strand
ATCTTGGCTACTTGCTCGTTCATGATGGCCTTGGTTGCAAGCTCTATGAAATTTACTTTGAACACCTTTGATACAAAAGGAAATGATCTTGATGCTCTTAGATTGCACTCAATTACACTGACTTTATTATCCTTTGCTAGGAATTGGATGTTAAAAGGCCCTGTTATTTTGAGATGTTCTGCAACTTCTTTGGCAATTCTTTTTATTTTTCTTATTGTTTCATGATATGTTTTTTGAGGCGGAAGCGCCATAGTAGCATCACCGCTGTGGACTCCTGCATTTTCTACATGTTCTGAGATTGCATAAGCAAGTATATTGCCTTTGTTTGACACTGCGTCAATCTCTATCTCTTTAGCCCCCATCACGAACTTGCTAATCACAACAGGATGTTCCCTATTAACTTCTGATGCTTTAGATATGAACTCTTCAAGGTCATGCTCATTGAATACAACACTCATAGCTGCGCCGCTTAACACATAACTTGGTCTTATCAGAACTGGAAAATCTACTTTCTCTGCAAACTTTTTTGCTTCTTCTATATTTGTTAATTCTTTCCAAGCTGGCTGTTTTATGCTATGTTTATCAAGTAGTTTTGAAAATTTGTGTCTGTTCTCTGCATTGTCAATCGATTGGGGATCAGTTCCTAATACTCTTATATTATTATTATGGAACTTCATTGCCAAATTGTTTGGAATCTGGCCTCCCATTGAGACAATAACCCCTAAAGGATTTTCTTTTTCATAAATATCTATAACCCTTTCAAATGTCAATTCGTCAAAGTAAAGTTTGTCACAGATGTCATAGTCTGTGCTAACCGTTTCAGGGTTATAATTGATCATAATTGTAGGATACTTAAGGTCTCTTAATGTTAATACTGTATTAACGCAACACCAATCAAATTCAACGGAAGAGCCTATCCTGTAAGCGCCTCCACCTAAGACTATAACCTGATTTTTGTCTTCAAAAGATATATCATCAGTAGTTCCATTATAAGTAAGATACAAATAGTTAGTTTTAGCAGGGAATTCGCCTGCTAACGTATCTATTTGTTTTACACAGGGAACAATATTCATCTCTTTTCTTATTTTTCTAAATGATAGTTCATCTGTATTGAGCAGTTTTGAAATTTGAACATCAGAAAAACCATTAATCTTTGCCTCATAAACTAATTCTTTAGAAATTGTTTCTATGTTATGCTGTTTTATTTTTTCTTCAGTTTCAACTATATTTTTTATTTTATATAAGAACCATTTGTCTATTTTTGAGAGTTCATATATCTTGTCTATAGGATATCTCTGTTTTATTGCTTCTGCAACAACAAACACTCTTTGGTCTGTTGGATTTTTAAGCTCTTTTTCAATATTGTTCAGTTTAGCATCGTTTGCAACAAGGCCATCCATTCCTATATTGAGCATCCTTATTGCTTTCTGGAGAGTCTCTTCAAATTTTCTGCCAATAGCCATTATCTCTCCCACACTTTTCATTTCTGTACCGATTTCTTTTTTAACACTTTTAAATTTCTGGAGGTCCCATCTTGGTATTTTGACAACTACATAATCAAGAGCTGGCTCAAAGCAGGACATTGTTTTCTTTGTTATTTGATTTTGAAGTTCTGTTAACGAATAGCCTAATGCTAGTTTAGTTGCAATGAATGCAAGAGGATAGCCAGTTGCTTTTGAAGCTAATGCAGATGACCTAGACAAGCGTGCATTTACTTCTATTATCCTATAATCCTCTGATTTTGAGTCTAGTGCAAACTGGACATTGCACTCTCCTACAATGCCTAAGTGCCTTATTAATCTAATTGAGATGGCTCTTAGCTTATGGTATTCAGAGTTTGTCAATGTTTGAGAAGGAGCAATTACTATACTTTCTCCTGTGTGGATTCCCATAGGATCAAAGTTTTCCATGTTGCATACTGTAATGCAATTATCATATATGTCCCGTACTACTTCATATTCTACTTCTTTCCAACCTTCTAAGTATTCTTCAATTAGTATTTGATTTGTGAATGAGAATGCTTTTTTTGATCTGTCTAAAAGCTCTTCTTCTGTGTAGCAGACTCCTGAGCCTAAGCCGCCTAATGCATATGCTATCCTTACCATTATAGGATAGCCTATCTTGTCTGCTGCAGTCATTGCTTCTTCAAAAGATGTTACTGCAAAACCTTTGGGTGTCTTTAAGTTTATTTCAGACAGCGTTTTGACAAAGAGAGCCCTGTCTTCTGTATCTTTTATTGCTTTTACCTGGGTGCCTAAAACTTTAATATTGTATTTCTTAAGAATTCCTTTTTCTTCAAGCTTAACGCCACAGTTAAGAGCAGTCTGGCCACCAAATGCCAGAAGAATTCCATCTGGCCTTTCTTTTTTTATGATTTTTTCTACAAAAAAAAGGGTTACAGGATAAAAGTATATTTTGTCTGCCATACCTTTGGACGTTTGCACCGTTGCTATGTTTGGATTTATAAGTACCGTTATAATGCCATGTTCTTTAAGGCACTTAAGGGCCTGTGATCCACTATAGTCAAATTTGCGGCTTATTGTCTTTACAATAAGCTCTCGCCAGCTTGACCTATAGTCAATCCACCAGAACCTAAAACTAATACTTTCCTAATGTTTTTCTTTTTCATTTTGACTGTAATGATTTAGCATTTTTGTAAATTCCTCTAAAAGTTCTTTATCCTCTTTGATTAAGCTTCTTATATAATCTGGTCCTCTAAAGATTACTTTGTTTTTGTAATTTTTAGAAGGTTTTCCTGTTAAGTGCCAAATTTCCATTCTATTACAGTAGGGAGAATAATTTCTAATTGCTGATGGAATTGTTGTATCAGCTGCGTTAATTTTCACTTCAATTATTTTTTTCATCGTGTGTTCATAAAAATCAGGAATTGTTTTGTTTGGTAATATTTTATGTTGTTCGGAATCTGGAAACATAGAACTGCATAGATTTAGTACAAATTTTTCCTATGTTTTCCATGTTTTATCTTTAACGAAATTTGCATTTGCTTTAAGTCCATATGCCTCTATAGCATTATTCCAACCTTTAAATTGCCTCCATGTAGCTGGTATTAGAGTTCTTTTATCTAAAACTATTAAATCACGCTCTGTCGGTGTACGTTTAAGTTGTTTTGCTATAAGATATAGTTCCTTTTTTATGTTCTTCTTGGTCCAGATATTTGGTATTAGAATAGGCTTAAATCCCGCTACAGATAGAAAATTGTTGTATCCTCCAAACAACTTTGATCCTGATGAGACTAGATCACATCTTCCTCTTCTTTTTAACTCTTTTCCCGATGGTATATATCCTATAGTTTTAATTTCGCACCTTAACTCTTCCATAAGTTGTTCTTTTGTCCAATAATCATTTCTAAGAGTTTTTAATCCTGCAGCTCGCATTGCATTCACCCAGCTACCATGATACTTTCTTGCTGCCTGAACAAGTCCTTTTTCACCATTTTTATAAAGCTCACCATAGTTTAGCGTTTTGCCGGTTTTCTTGTACAACAGCTTAAGTTCCTTAATCACTTTTTCTTTATTCCATTTTTTCCTCATTACTTTAAAACCTGCGACCATTAACGCATTACTCCAGTTACCAAACTTAGAAATTGCACCATTATGTAAGCCCCTATAACCCAGTTTGTGTAGATACTTTGCATGAGGAATGTATCCAAAACCTCTCTTAACCTCTTTAATTTCCCTTATAACCTGATCTTTGGTCCAAGTATTGGTTATAGGTCGAAACCCTGCCGCTTTAATCGCTTTTCTCCAACCACCAAAATACTTAGTAGCTCTATACTTAAACTTAAGATCTTCTAAATTTCCTAAGTACTTAGAATTTAAATGATTGCTATCCTCGTTTACCAATTTTTTAATTGTGATTATGTATTCTCCTCTTTTTTGTATATTCTTTTGTCTCATTTTAACTTCACAATCTTTATTTGATTTTTGTTTATTATTCATAATAAGACTCTCCTTTTCTGGGATGATAAACTCTGAAAAGTCAAGATAAAAATTAGGTTTAAATGTATTTAAGACTAAAGAATTATCATTTATAAATCCTACGTACGGTTGACCAGTGACCAGTGGGTTGTTAATCATTTTTTATGTTTTTCTTGTTCCTTGACCTGTTTCCAGATTTCAACAGCTTCTTCTTTTGTTACTGTTGTATTTGTCAAGATATATGGCTTTCTTCTTGTAAGTTTGTTTCTTATGCTGTCTATGACTTCTTTGGTTGTGAATAATTTTTCTTGTTCAGCTAACATACAAGCATGGCACCAGCAAAGTAAAACGTCTCCTAGTTCTTCTTTAAGGTTTTTATGGTCTTTCTTGTTAACTGCTTCCTTTAATTCTTCGGTTTCTTTGATTATTGATTCACAGTAGCCTTTAAGTCCATTATCATTACACCACGGGTCATGTTTTAGGCTTTTCTTGGTTAATTCAATTAGTTCTGCGAATGATTCTTTCATTTTATCACCTCTATAACTAAAATTTGTCTTTGTCAAGAACCACCCATCATAGATAGGTGGCATGCTTAAAGCATAGCTTGCCAACTTCAGGTGGTTCTTGAGCATGCTCAGAAATATATCACCTTCCAAAACAGGAATGTGGATTTAATCCACTGGTTAGAAACCAGTGGTATATTTCTGACATATTAAATTTTAATTGAGACAAATTTTTGGGATTGAAAATCTTTTCCGATATTTTCAATAAACTTATCAAACAAAAAGTTAGTATCCACGGGACCTGGATAATGTTCAGGATGCCCTTGGAAACTCATGAAAGGTTTTGTCTTATGCTTTATACCTTCATTAGTTCCATCATTTGCATTTTCAAACCAGGGCAGCCAGCCTTCAGGTAATGTTTTAGTATCAACTGCATAACCATGGTTCTGGGAAGTGATATAACATCTTTTTGTGCCCACTTCTATGCAAGGTTGATTCTGACTTCTGTGGCCATACTTCAATTTATATGTGTCTGCATCTGCTGCTAATGCCAGTATTTGATTGCCAAGACAGATACCAAACGTTGGAATATCTTTTTCTAAGCATTTTTTTACATTATTTATTGTCTCTTTACACATCTTTGGATTACCAGGACCATTTGAAATAAGAACTGCATCAAATTCATGCTTAAAGAAATCATAATCCCAGGGAACTTTTATTACACAGCAATTCCTTTCAACGAGACATCTAATGATATTGTTTTTAACCCCGCAATCTATCACTACAACCTTCTTATCTCCTTGTTCATTATAAATCACTGATTCTTTAACTGAAACTTCACTAACCAGGTTCCTCTTATTTGGGTCATCTAATACTATATCATTATCGTTACAGATGATTTTGCCAAGCATCGTGCCGTTTTCTCTTAACTTCTTTGTTAGTTCTCTTGTGTCTATGCCATAGATACCTGGAATATCTTGCTCTTTCATCCAGCCTGATAATGATTTCTCAGAGTTCCAATGGTTATGGTCTTTTGAGTAGTCAGATACTATGAGGCCTTGAAGGTGAATCTTGTCTGATTCAAAATGTTTTTTTAGATTGTTTTCTTGATCATCACTTGGTATGCCATAGTTTCCAATCAAAGGATATGTGAGAACTAAGATTTGGCCTTTATAAGAAGGGTCAGTCATAGTTTCAGGATAACCAACCATTCCTGTATTAAACACCACTTCACCAGATACTGATTTTTCTGAGCCAAATGAAAAGCCATAGAAAATGGAATTGTCTTCAAGAATGAGTTTTACTTGTTTTTTATCAACCATACTAAAAAAAATATATAACGGCAGATTATTTAAAAGGTTTATTGTTCTCAAAGATACAGTTAAATTAGATTTCTATTATATGTATTAAGAAATATTTAAAGCAAACTTAGGTTTGAAAGAGTTGTTTTAGACAATACAAAAGTATTTATTACTTCTTCTTTGTGAAGCTTTATGGGTGCTTATCTATATCTTGGCATTGATGAATCTAATCATGGAAGATTCCCAGAAATATATGTGTGCGTGCCATCAGAATTTGAAAAAGATATTGAAGAAATAACATTATTTTCAAAGGTCCGTAAAAAGAAGTTTATTCCTAAAAATGAAGAGTATAGGCATATAATTATCTCAGAATTGCATAAAGATATGCTTGGTGACATGGGGATTTCTATTGCAACTACTGTGGAATTTATCCAATTTTTTGATAGAGATAAAACACTTGAAAAAGTAATAGTTGATGGAGAATGCAAAGGTCATACAATAGAAGAAATAGAAAGAACTCTTTATCCCCATCATATACCTAAGATTGAATTTATAGCAAAAGCTGATAAAAAATTAAAAGTGGTAAATGAAGCGGATAGGATAGCTTATTCACTAAATAAGTATTACAATGAAGAAAGGCATGGTGAAAAAGGAAAATATCTCAAACACCTTTTAACAGTAAAATTGGAAGATTATTCTGAGTTAATAGAAAGGATACAAACCAGTTTTACGCCTTAAAGCGCTGAATTTCCCTTTATTTTTAATTAACTTTATAAGCAGAATTGAATTTCTAAGCAGTATGTTAGCCAAACAATTTGAAACAACATTTTTAGGAAAAGATGAACAATTCAAGGATATCTTAGGACAGGATAGTGTTAAGAATGAAATCAAGTCTGCTCTTATCAGTAATCATCATATCATCCTTGTTGGATCTCCTGGAATAGGTAAAACTACGCTTGCAAAGAACGTTGCAGCTGTTCTGCCAGCTATTGATGTTGTAAAAGAGTGTTCTTTTAACTGCAATCCTAATAATGTTATATGTCCTGAGTGCAGGGAAAGGCAGCCTTTAGAGAAGAAGAAGAGAGAAGGTTATGAAAGGTTTGTAAGAGTACAAGGCTCCCCTGACTTAACTGTAGAAGACCTAATAGGAGATATAGACCCCATTAAAGCTCTAAAGTTCGGGCCTTTGGATGCTAAAGCATTCACTCCAGGTAAAGTATTTAAGGCTAACAGAGGAGTTTTATTCTTTGATGAAATTAACAGATGCCCTGAGAAACTGCAGAATGCTTTGCTACAGGTTTTAGAGGAAGGAAAGGTTACTATTGGCAGTTATGATGTTGATATTCCCACAGACTTGATTCTTATTGCTACAATGAACCCTGAGGATACTAGCACTGAGAAGCTTAGTGATGTTTTTCTTGACAGGTTTGATTTGATTTATATGGGATATCCTGAGACTACTGAGATTGAAAGAGATATCCTTAAACTCAAAGGTAAAAGGCTGGTTGATTTCCCAGATAATATTTTAACATTCATGGTAATGTTTGTTAGAGAGCTTAGAGACAATGAAGATATAGAAAAAAAGCCATCAGTGAGAGCATCATTACAGTTATATGAAAGAGCCCAGGCGAATGCTTTGCTTAAAGGAAAGAAAACTGTTGACATAAACGACATAGAAGAGGCAATAGTATCTGTCTTAGAACACAGGATAAAGTTGAAGCCTTCTATAAGGTTTCTTAAAACTCCAAAAGAGTTTGTTGCTGAGGGGTTTAAAAATTTCTTTAAAGAAAATAAGAGGAAATTAGGTGGTTGCCCGTAACAAGGAGCTTAAGAAAGAGATTAGAGAAGCAGGCAGTGAAAAAAAAGAAGGCAAAAAGGAACAAAACAATCTAAGAAGTGAGCTTGGAGAGCTTGATGATAAGACTGTTGATAATGTTGTTAAGAAGGATAAGAAAACTACGGGCAATGGAGATCTTCTTAACCAGGCTATTAACCATAGTCTTGCTTTTATTCCTAGTGATATTTCAGAGAATCTGATTAAAAATTTTTCTCTTGCAAAGAAGATTTATGGGAAAGCTTTGATTAAGCTTTTGTCAAATTATAATCCGGATTATGTTTCTAAGAATATTAACCTGCCAGAGTTTAAGAGAGAGATTAAGAAGAATGTTGAAGAGAATATAGAGAAGCTGAAGGATGAAGGATTGGTTGAGGATTCTGGTGTTACAAAAAAGGGTTTCCAGCTTGCTTCTGTTACAATGCTTTTTGAAGAGCTTGATAAGCTGAAGCTATATGGAACAGGTAAAAATGAGAACAAGAAGATGTCTGTTTATGGTGATAAAGATAGCATAGAAGGCTATAAGAGAGATACAAGGTATAGAGATATAGCTTTAAAGAAGAGTATTAAGCTAGCCTTAAGAAGGCATCATAAGGAATTGGTTGTTGAGGATATAAAGAGCTATAAGAGGAAAGCAAAGGGTAAGATTGAGATTATGTATGCCCTTGATGCGTCTGGTTCTATGAAAGGAAAGAAGATTGAGATGTGTAAGAAGGCAGGCATTGCACTGGCTTTTAAAGCGATAGAAAATATGGATCAGGTTGGCTTGCTTGTGTTTAATTCTGAGGTTAAGTCAGTTATAAAGCCAACTAACGATTTCTCAAAACTTTTGCTTGAGATTGTAAAGGTTAGAGCACTGAGAGAAACGAATATTAAGGATACGATTGAGAGTGCTATTACACTGTTTCCAGATGATAGAGCAGCTAAGCATTTGATGCTTATCACAGATGCTATGCCTACTAAAGGAAATGAGCCTGAAAAGGAAACTCTGGAGGCTGTGGGGAAGGCAAGAGCACGTGGCATTACAATTTCTTTGCTTGGGATTAATCTTGATGATAAAGGAAGGAAGTTTGCTGAGAAAGTTGTTCAATTAGGAGATGGAAGAATGTATATTGTTAAAGAGGTTGAAGAGATTGATAGTATTGTGCTTGAAGATTACTATTTGACTAAATAGGTAAGATAAAGAAATTATAATAAGATTGTTAGAATATAGTTAAAAGACAGCAGATAAAGGCCTTACTGAACCTTTTCCATGATTTTCCATTCATTCTCAAAGAAATTCTGAATTGCTGATGTAAAGAATTCTGTGTTAACCCATACACCTGCATCATTGTTAGCATTAATTTCCTTATCATCTGACAACATGAATAGTATTTCTTTGCCATCTACTATGCAGAATCTTGCATTTATGTTGCTTTTTCTTACTTCCATATGCTTAGGTACATTAAAGTTAATCTTACCTCTTACACCAACTTTGATTTTAACACCCTTCTTGCTTGCTTTTTCAAGTAATCTTGAGAAACTTCTTAACTTCCTTTTTAAGCCAGTTTCTGAGATGTTCATAATAATTGACTTTGTTCCGTTTTTAATCATTGATTCCATATGAGAATAAATGTTTTCTCTGGTTCTGAAAGAGCCTGAGAACTCCATAGGATCAATTTTATCTATACCATCTGAATATAAAGTGTTTAATTCATTAAGAAGATTTGTTGATTTTATGTTCTCAACAAGATTAATATTTTCGTCTGCCTGCTTTTCTATGGTCTTTTTTACTCTTTCTATGACTTCATCAGGCTCTACAGCTATATACTTTATTGGCTTTCCAAGCTTCATTATGATGAATCCTTTCTTTTCAAGGCTTTCAAGAACATCATAGCTTCTTGATCTTGGAACATTAGCTATCTCTGATAGCTCACCAGCTGTAGAAATTCCTCTAGATAAGAGTGCTGTCCATAGCTTACATTCATAGCTATTAAGACCAAAATCCTTTAATTTGCTTAAAAATACTTTATCAATTATCATTTTAATTGTCTATTTGATTATCTATAGTAGCAAAACGCTTATCTGTTTATAAAGGTTGTGGTTTTGTTACTACTTTATGATTAATAAACAAATAATGAGAAGAAATATAACGAAAATTGAAAAAGAAAACTGAAAAAAGGAGAAGAGGGAGACCCCTTGATTTCCTATGGAGAATTATTCATGATTTTAGTGACTCTGTCTGAAGGTTTTTTGTTATTATTCCTTAAAATACACTACACTCTACTACAATCCTATCACTCTTTCTTAAACTTCATTTGAATCTATCGTCGCTATTTCTTTATTATTATATTATTTTATTTATTATTATATTATATTTATACTATATATTATATATATATATATATTTACTTTCAATATAGAAAGATAAAGAAAAACAAACAAAAAAGAAAAACAAACAAACCTCAAAACCGTTTTATATTTTCCAAAGGAAATGAAAGGGTATCTATATTTTATCACAACAAGATTTATATAGATTTTTGGATATAACATTTAATTATGGCTAAGAAAATATCAAAATTCTTTGAGAAATTCCTTGCAAGAGATACATTGTTTAAGGATAAACAAGTACTTCAGATGAATTATATCCCTGATGACATTACACATAGAGATGAGCAGGTTGATCAGATTGCAGAGATATTAGCTCCTAGCCTTAAAAAGCAGAAGCCTTCTAATGTGTTTATTTATGGAAAGGTTGGCTCTGGAAAGACTTTGGTTGTTAAGTATATTACAAACCAACTGCTTGATACTGCAAATAAGCTGAATGTTCCTTTGAAGATATTGTATATTAATTGCAAGCTTAAAAGGGTGGCTGATACTGAGTATAGGCTGATGGCGCAGCTTATTAGAGATTTTGGGAAGGATATTCCTACTACTGGGTTGCCTACTGATGAGATTTATAAGACGTTTTTTAACATAGTTGATAGTAAGAAGCAGCTGCTTATATTGATTCTTGATGAGATTGACCAGCTTGTTAAGAAGTGCGGTGATGGAATTCTTTACAATCTTACAAGAATCAATGAAGAGCTTAAGAATTCTCAGCTTTCCCTTGTTGGGATTTCTAATGATCTTGTTTTTGTTGATAATCTGGATCCAAGGGTGAAGAGCTCGCTTTCTGAAGAAGAGATTATTTTTCCGCCTTATAATGCATTGCAGATACAAGATATTCTTAGCCAAAGGGTTATTAAGGCTTTTAAGGAAGATGTTGTTCATCAGGGAGTTATTGCTAAGTGCGCTGCTTATGCTGCAAGGGAACATGGTGATGCTAGAAGGGCTTTAGAGTTGACAAGGGTTGCAGGAGAGCTGGCTGAAAGGGAGAGTTCGCCTTCTGTTAATATAGAGCATCTTGATAAGGCTGAACAGAAGATTGAGAAGGATAGGATTGTTGATACTATTAAGACACAGCCTTTACAGTGCCAGCTGGTTTTGTATGCTATTATTAAGATGTATTTGAAGAAGAAAGATGTGATTCTTACAGGGGAAGTGTATGATATCTATAAGGAGCATTGTTCTCGTTCAGGGTTAAGACCTCTGACACAGAGAAGGATTTCTGATATTATAGCAGAATTGGACATGTTTGGGATTTTGAATGTGAAAGTGATTTCAAAAGGGAGATATGGAAGAACAAGAGAGATTTCTTTAGCAATCCAGCCTTCTATGCTGCCTAAAATTATTTCTTTGCTTGAGCAGTCACTTAATGTGTCCTGAATTTTTAATAGTCAAAATGGAAAAAGAAGAGCTTAAACAGGAATTAGTAAAGTTTTTGCTGGATAAAGGCCAGCTTGTTACAAAAGACATTTTAGATAAAATAGAATCTAAAGAAGATTTATTGCTATTATATGAGAAGTTGAAGGATGATGATTCATTGTTTTTTAATGAGAAGATAGTTGATAAATTAAACCAAATTAAGCAGGATGAGAACATTGTGCATATTGAAGATGATAAGACTATAAAAATAATATCTTCCTACGAAGAAGAGAGCAAAAAGAGGTGTGTTCAGGATTTTGTTTCTTATTTTAATAAAAGGTTTAATTCTTTAAGTTCAATACTTAAGAGCCGGTCAGAACTGTCTAATCTTGTTTCGATTAATAGGGTTAAAGATATTCGTGAAAGGGAGAAAGTATCTATTATAGGATTAGTAAAAGACAAGAATACTACTAAAACTGGGAATGTTTTAGTTGAAATTGAGGATCCAACAGGAAATATAAAAGTTTGTATGCATAAGAGCAAGCCTGAATTGCTTGAGAAGGCAAAAGATATAGTGCTTGATGAGGTAATTGGCATTTTAGGCTCTGCAAGCAATAACTTTGTTTTTGTGGATAATATTATAGTGCCTGATGTGCCTTTTACAAAACAATTGAAGAAGTCTAATGAAGAGGAATATGCAGTTTTTATTTCTGATCTGCATGTAGGCTCTAATAATTTTATGGAAAAGGAACTTGTTAAGTTTATAAGGTGGCTTAATGGAGACCTTGGCAGTGAAGCACAGAAAGCGGTTAGCAAAAAGGTAAAATATGTTTTTATTGTTGGAGACCTTATTGATGGCGTGGGAATTTATCCTGGGCAGGAGGATGAACTCACCATAAAGGATGTTTATAAACAGTATGGTTATTGCGCTGAACTGCTTAAGAAGATTTCTCCTGAGAAGAAACTTATTATTTGCCCTGGTAACCATGATTCTATGAGGATTGCTGAGCCGCAGCCTGTTTTGTATAAGGATTTTGCAGGACCTATATGGGATCTGCCTAATGTTACAATGGTATCTAATCCCTCTTTTGTTAATATTGGCTCTAATTCAGATTTTCCTGGCTTTGATGTTTTGCTTTATCATGGGTTTTCGTTTGATTATTTTGTTGCGAATGTTGAGAACATTAGAAATAAAGGAGGTTATGACAGGCCTGACTTGATTATGAAGTTTTTGTTGCAGAGAAGGCACCTTGCGCCTACGCATACTTCTACTTTGTATATTCCTGAGCAATCAAGAGACCCCTTAGTGATTGATGCTCTGCCAGACTTCTTTGTAACAGGTCACATCCACAAGTCTTCTGTTTCATTATACAGGAACATTTCTTTAATTTGCTGCTCATGCTGGCAATCTAAGACTGCTTTCCAGGAGAAAGTAGGCCATCATCCTGAACCATGCAGAGTACCGATTGTTAACCTTAAAACCAGAGAGGTTAAGGTGATGAGGTTTTAGAAAACTTAATAAGTTTTTAACTTTATAACATGCTTATGGAATCAAACAAAACATTAAAAGAATATCAGGAGTTATGTAAGAATACTGCTAAAAAGTTTGACATCCCTGATAAAGAAATTCTTACATGGGGTTTAGGTATTGCAGGAGAAGCCGGAGATATTGCATCTTGTATAAAAAAAACAATTATTCATGACAATGACCAGAAAATAGGAATAAGAGAAAACATTGGAGATACTTTATGGTATGCTGCAATGATTTGTAACTTCTTCGGATGGGATATGCAAGAAGTTCTGAATGAGAACATAGAGAAACTAAAAAAGAGATACCCTAATGGATTCACAATTAAGGATGCAAGAAGAAATGGAACAATGATTAAATGGAATAAAGAGTGAATAAGTTTAAAATACTTACTCTAACATATATCCTCTAAAATCATAGAAATCAGCCGAAAAGCTGATTTCTAGGACACAAGGAAGCGAAGCTCCCTGTGTGCCAGAAATGCTTTACATTTCTGAGCATGTCAGAAATCGCAATACCTACAACTTCAGTTGTGGGATATAGCGATTTCTAAACATAAAAATATTTAAGTAACACATCTCTTTACTTTTTTAAGGGTTTATTCTTCTTAAAGAAAATGATAACTAACAATATTGAAAATTATTTTAACAAAGTAGATGATGAGATTAAGTCCGCTTATAAGGTTGCCAGTGAGGCAAGGAAGAAAGGTTTTGATCCAGAGGATACAGTTAATATTCCTATTGCTAAGGATATGGCTGAGAGGGTTGAGGGGCTTATTTCTACTATTGCGCCACAGATTAAGGGTTCTGGTGTTTCTAAGAGGATTAGGCAGCTGGAGGAAAAGTTTGGGTTGTTGGATTGGAGAGTTTCTTTGACGATTGCTGAAGAGATTGCCAAGGGCAAGGTTTGTAAGTTTGATTCAAAGATTGAGGCTATATTGACTGGAATTAGGGTTGGGTTTGCTTATATTACTCTTGGAACTGTGGCTTCCCCTCTTGAAGGATTGAGTGATATTAAGATTAAGAAGAGGCAGGATGGCAAAGAGTATTTTGCTTTGTTTTATGCTGGGCCTATAAGGAGCGCTGGCGGCACGGGAGCTGCAGTTTCTGTGCTTATCTCAGATTATGTGAGAAAGAAGATGGGCTATTCTGTGTATGATGCTACTGAGAAAGAGATTAAGAGGATGGTTACTGAGGTTTATGATTATCATGAAAGAATTTCTAATCTTCAGTACCTTCCTTCTGAGAATGAGGTTAAATTTTTGGTGGAGAACCTGCCTGTGCAGATAGATGGGGACCCTTCAGAGAAGATTGAGGTTTCTAATTATAAGGATCTTGAGAGGATTGAGACTAATATAATTAGGAATGGAACTTGTTTGGTTATTGGTGAATGCCTTTGCCAGAAAGCGCCTAAGCTTTGGAAACAATTATCAAAATGGGGAGGAGACTTTGATATGACTCAATGGAATTTCCTTGAAGAGTTTTTGAAGATACAGAAGAAGGCGAAGGCTGGGAAGGGTAAGCATGATGATGAGGCTAAAGATGTTAAGATTACTCCTGACTATACATTTATTAAAGATCTTGTAGCTGGCAGGCCTGTGCTTACTTTTCCTCTTAGAGTGGGAGGGTTTAGGTTAAGATTGGGTAGGTGCAGGAATTCTGGGTATTCATCTGCTGATATACATCCCGGGACAATGTATATTCTTGATAAGTATATTGGGATTGGGACCCAGTTAAAGATGGAGAGGCCTGGAAAAGCCACTTCTCTTTCATCTTGTGATACTATACTAGGGCCTATTGTGAAATTGAAAGATGGTTCTGTTATTAGAATCAATACTGAAGCTGAAGGGAAAGAATATAGTAAGGATGTTAAGGAGATTATTTTTATGGGAGACCTCCTTGTTAATTATGGTGATTTTTTTAACAGAGCCCACTCGCTTGTTCCAGTAGGTTATTGTGAGGAATGGTGGATACAGGAATTGGAAAAAGCTATTGTGGATTCTTTTGGCACATTGGATTTGGATAAGCTGTCAGAACTTGTGGATGTTCCTGTAGCTTTATTGGAGCCTTTGCTAAAGAATCCTTTGAGACAGAAGTTAAGCGGAGAAGAGGCGGTTAGGATTTCTGAAAGGCTTTCCATACCTTTGTATCCTGATTATACATATTACTGGAGTACGATTTCTTTTGAGCAGCTGATGAGCTTGTTTAAATGGTTGGATAAAATCAATATTTCCAAGGAAGGCGATGTTGTTAATAAGATTATTTTGCCTTTGGAGGAAGAAGGAAAGCGTGTGATAGAGTTGTTAGGAATTCCTCATAAGGTTGTTAATAAGGAGTTTGTGGTTATTGAGAAGAATGATGCAGCTGGCTTTTTGTGTTCGCTTAATATTAGTAAACGGGAAGATATAGAAGCTTCAAAGAAGATTGCTGTTGAGAAGAAGGATAAGAACGTTTTAGAGATAATTAATATGATTTCTAAGGTTAGGATTAGAGATAAAGCTGGCACTTTTATAGGCGCAAGAATGGGCAGACCAGAGAAAGCGAAGATGAGGAAGTTGACAGGAGCTCCACAAGTGCTGTTTCCTGTGGGAAATGAAGGTGGCAGGATGAGATGTTTCCAGTCTGCTCTGGATGCCAGGAAGATTAAGGCGGAGTTTCCTGTTTTTATATGTTCTAAGTGCAGCAAAGAGACAATTTTCAGAGTTTGTGAGGATTGCGGCAGGAAAACGGTGAAAGGTTATTATTGTAAGATGTGTGGAGAACTTGTGAAGTCTGAAAAATGCCCTAGGCATGGTGATACAGTTTCTTATAGAAGAAAGGATGTTAGTATTAATCCTATTTTTAACAATGCTTTAAAGATGCTTAGAACAAGTACTTACCCTGATTTAATAAAAGGTGTTAGGGGAACTTCTAATAAGGAACATGTTCCTGAGCATATAGTTAAAGGTATATTGAGAGCAAAGCATAGTATATATGTGAATAAGGATGGGACTACAAGGTATGATATGACACAGCTTGCTCTCACTCATTTTAAACCGAAAGAGATTGGGACATCTATTGAGAGATTGAGAGAACTTGGTTATGAAAAGGATATTCATGGCAAAGAATTGGAAGAGCCTAACCAGATTCTTGAGATTTTTCCACAAGATATTGTGCTTCCTTTGTGTCATCAGGCAACTGATGAGGGAGCGGATAAGGTTTTAGTTAGAGTTGCAAAGTTTATTGATGAATTATTGGTCAAGTTGTATAAACAAAAGCCGTTTTATAATGCAGAATCAGGAATGGATATTATTGGCTCGCTTGTATTATGCTTAGCTCCTCACACTTCTGCGGCCATGCTTGGCAGGATTATAGGTTTTTCAAAGACTCAAGGATTTTATGCGCATCCTTTGGTGCATGCAGCTACAAGGAGGGATTGTGATGGTGATGAAGCATCCGTTATCCTTTTAATGGATGCGCTGCTTAACTTTTCAAGGCAGTTCCTCCCAGCCCATAGAGGTTCTGTGCAGGATGCTCCTCTTGTACTGACTACAAAGCTCATCCCTTCTGAAGTTGATGACATGATATTTGATATGGACACTGTCTGGAAATATCCACTTGAACTGTATGAAGCAGCTTTAGAGTATAAGGCGCCATGGTCATTAAAAGTAGAACTGTTTGCAGACAAGCTTAAATCTGAGGACATGTATCTAGGGACTGGTTTTACCCATGATACTTCTGATATTAATTTAGGAGTTAAGTGTTCTGATTATAAGTTGCTGCCTTCTATGCAGGATAAGCTGAAGGGGCAGATGGATCTTGCTGAGAAGATTAGGGCTGTTGATGCGCCTGAAGTTGCTAAGTTTGTTATAGAGAAGCATTTTTTGAAGGATATTAAAGGAAATTTAAGGAAGTTTTCTATGCAGCAGTTCAGATGCGTCAAATGCAATGAAATTTATAGAAGGCCACCATTGATTGGGAAATGTGTTGAATGTGGAGGTAAGATTATTTTTACTATTCCTGAAGGAGGCGTTGTCAAGTATTTAGAGCCTTCTATGAGCTTGGCTACTAAGTATGGCGTTCCCAACTATCTTGTGCAGACTCTTGAATTAACTAAGAGGAGAGTTGAGAGCGTGTTTGGTAAAGATAAAGAGAAGCAGGAAGGCTTAGGCAAATGGTTTGGATAACTTTTTTCTCAGCAATAGGATAAATATTTAAACCAGAATATTCTTCATTAGGATATGATTAAAGCAGTTATTTTTGATTTAGACGGTACTTTAGTTGACTCGCTCCCATTAATAATTGAGTTAGCTAACAGATTTTCAGAGAAGTTTGGCTATAAAAAGATTGAGAATATTCCAGCCTTGCGTAATAAAGGTATAGGTGAGATTATAAAAGATTTAGGATTGCCTATCTATAAACTTCCCTTGCTTATTAAGAAGATGAGAAGAAAAGCAAAAGATAAGCTTAAGGACGTTAAAATATTTGAAGGGATTAAGAGTGTTATTGAAAGGCTGTCAAAGAAATATGCTATAGGCATACTTACCACAAATTCAAAGAAGTATGTTAAGTATATGCTTAGGAGAGAGAAAATAACCTGCGTTAAATTTGTTTTTAGCAGCAGCTCTTTGTTTGGTAAGGATATAGTTTTGAGGAAGATATTGAAGAAGAGAGGACTTAAGAATGATGAGATTGTGTATGTTGGAGATGAATTAAGAGATATTAGGGCTTGTAAGAGGGTGGGTGTTAAAGTGATTGCTGTTTCATGGGGTTTTAATAGTAAGAGTTTGCTGATGAAAGGTAATCCAGACTTTATAGCTGAGAAGCCAGAGGATATTCTTAGTATTGTGAAAGGTATAAAGTAGATTAACTTTTGTTCTTATCTCTTATTTTCCCTTAGAATAGATATTGCTAGAATAATGCTGAGAAGTATAGCAACGAAAAATCCTGCAATAGAGAATATTGACAATCCTGATATCATAGGCCCTTTTCCTATGTATGAAAGCAATGCAGAGCCTATAATCAGGCTGGCGATTATCATACCATAAGTTAGCCTGTTGCTTGACTTGTCTAACTCTGAAGTGAGATTTTTTATGTCTTTGTCTTCTATGTCAACCTTTATTGAGCCAGCCTCAAGTTTGTTGAGGAAGCCAGAGGTTTTGTCAGGGATGATTTTTATGAGCTTTTTGTACTTCCAACCAGTATTTATTATGTCTTCTTTTAATTGATTAAAGCTTTGCTTTTTTATTTTTTTTATGAATGGCTTGCTTTGTTCTACCATCTTGAAGTCAGGATAATATCTTAAGGCAAGGCCTTCTAAAGTGATAAAGGTTTTTCCAAATAGGATGAGGTCAACAGGGAGTTTTACCTTGTGCTTATGAGCCAGTTCGAATATGTCTTCCAATACATAGCTTACTTTTACATCGCTTAGAGAGTTGTCTTGCAGAGGCCTTATGAGATCTTCTAAGTCCATCCTAAATCTACTGCGACCTTCTTTTGTTGAGAGGCCCATTTCTGTAAGCGCTTCTATTATTCTTTCAGGCTGGTTCTCTATTATTCCATAGAATACATTTATTGCCCTGCTTTTGAGGGCGTCATCAAAGTAGCCTACAATCCCAAAGTCAACAAAAGAGATAGTACTGTTTTTGCTTACTAGGATATTTCCTGGATGAGGGTCTGCATGGAAGAAGCCATGGACGAATACTTGTGTTAGTATAGCATCAAATCCATTTTTGATTGCTTTCTTTATGTTACAATGTTTCTTTTTTATTTTTTTAATGTCGTGAAGCTCGGTTCCGTCTATATATTCTAGTGTTAATATTTTGCTTGTTGTGTGTTCATCTATGACTTTGGGTATTTTTACAGTCCTACTATCTTTGAAGTTATAGTAGAACCTTTTTGCATGCTTGGCTTCTATTCTGAAGTCAAGTTCCTGTCTTGTCCAGGTTTCAAACTCTTTTACTATGGTAATAGGGGAATATTCTCTTAATCTTGGAATATGTTTCTCTAAGAGATTGGCAAGGAAGAACATGATGCTTATGTCCTCTTCCATAGTTTCTCTTATTTTAGGCCTTTGAACTTTTACTGCAACCCTTTGCCCATTTTTCAGCTTTGCTTCATGTACTTGGGATATTGATGCAGAAGCAATTGGAGCTTTTTTGAAGTAAGGGAATATTTCTTTTAATGGTTTTTTGAGTTGTTTTTCTATTTCTTCTTTTATGTCTTCAAAAGGAACGGGTTTTGCCTTGTCCTGCAGCTTTTCAAGCTCTATTATATAATCTGGAGGTATTAAGTCAGGTCTTACACTTAGCAGCTGTGCGAGTTTTGTGAATGCGCCGCCAAGCTCTTCAAATACACGCCTAATTTTGTAAGGGCCATCGTTTTTTTCTTCAAATTGTTTGGTTTGCAGTCTTTTGTGCAACGGCAAGTGGTGCTTTAGATGAAGTTTGTGTATTATGAAGCCTAACTCGTATTTTAATAATGTATTTAGAATATGCTCAAACCTCTTAAAATTTCTGATTGAACGGAATATGCTCATTTTACCTCTTTTATTTAGTTTGATTAGGTTGGTTAGAGGTTATTAAGTTTTTGTTTTTTTAAATTGTGGGTTTTTGGCAGTAATTTTATAAGTTAATAACCAATTAGGTTCCTATGGAAGACATTAATGAATACATTGACAAGTTTTTCAGGCCTTATAATGATGGAGAGTTGAAGTTAGGAGGAGTAGATAGGGATGTGCTTAATCATTTTCTTGAGGAGCATGTGTATAAAAATATTGATTTGTGGGATATTGAAGGAAGATATAGGAAGTTGTATGATTTGTTTAAAGGAGTGAGAGATGAAGAGTTATATGAAGATGAGTTTTTGTCTGCAGATGCACTTAGTGGTATGCTTGATGAAAAGTGTTTAACAGATCTGGAAGAACTGTATGCAGAGTCTGCATATGTTAAGAGGCAGATTGAGAAAGCAGCTAGCATTGGGGGAGTAAGGTTAGTGCCTTAATATTTCTATTAAATCTTTCAGGCTTATATCGCTTCTTAATCCCAATGCATCAAAATGCGTTTCTGAGCAGTTGTTGGTTTTTCTTATGGCTTTTATCAATTCTTCTTTCTTTGGAATGGAATCTATTTTGTAGTGCTTACAGATTTTGTGGATGTTGTAGAAACAGCTTTTGTTTATTTGGGATTCTTTTGAGATAGTGGTTAGGAAGGATTGTAGTGCTTTTTCTTTGGTTAGCTTTTTCATTGTTTTTGATAGTTTTGTGTCCCATAAACTACCTAACCATAATGGTCCTGCGTAGTCTAATTCCTTTTTGCATATAGGACAAACTTTGTTGAAGATATGGTTTGTTGGTTCTCTGTATAGACAGCTTTTACAGTAAACTATGTAACCATGTTGTTTCATTATATCATCAACTTTCTGCTTTCCTTTTTCACACACTAAGAACGTTCTAAAATAATGCTCTTTTGAGTAGGAGAATATTGGTGTTAACGCCTTATCAAACTGTGAAGCTATTAACTGAACCTTTCTTATTAAGATTCTTAAGCCTGTTTCATGCATGAATTCGTTTTTTAGAGGTTTTGACCAGTACTTTCTTAGACATGGTTTTGGGAAGGTTCCTGACATACAGCCAGTATCTGTGGCCGTTACTGCTAAGATTCCTTCTCTTGCCAACCTTTTCATTGAACTATCTAAGAAATCAGAAGGATCTCCGAATGGGTCAATATCAATGTAGTCAAAACCTTTTGATGATAAGAGGAAGTTGTTTGCATCTTTGTTGTAGACTTTGATTTTATTTTTTAGTTTGTTCAGTTTTAGGTTTTGTTTTATTAGTTTGTAGGAGGTTGTGTTGAGATCGTTGAAAGAGATGTTTTTTACTTTGGCTTTTTTTAGTTCTAGCAGAAACCTAATCCCCCTCACACCAGAGGCCGATAAAGGCAATCCTATCTGCATACTCTTTTTATTTATGGAATTCAACAAAAGAACAGAAACATCTCTATTAGACTTCATCACAGGGTTATAAAATACTGGCAGTTCCTTACTCACCTTTTTTTCAACAGGTATTTTAATTGATGCTTTGCCTTCTTTAATTAATTTATACATAATCTAATAAATTCTTAAAGGGTTATTAAAGATTTTGTTTACAGCACTAAAACAACCTAAACCCTTTCCCTTCTTTAGTGCCGATAATCCCACCATCAACTATTTTGAAAATAAATTCTTTTTGCTCTGCTATGCTTCTATGCTTAATGAGAATGCATCTTCTGTTTCTGTTAGGCGTTATTTGCAGCTCAATAAGGCACTTGCTAGTATACTTGAGAATATCTCCTCCTACTATGTTAACTTTCTCTTTATTCTCAAAATTTGCATAAACTTGATTGGTAACAATAATAGGTATATTTGATTTCTTAGTCAGCTCTGCTAAATAGCTTAATTGTTTTCCAAGCTCTCTATTAATTTCATAAACATTATCACAATTGCTGAATTCAAGTCTGTATAATGTAGCGATTGTATCTACTATGATTAGGCCGATGTTGTCTGATTTAAGGTCGTTTAGCTTTCTGAAGGCTTTTTTCTGCTCTTCAAAGCTGGCCGGCTTTAGAAATATAATCTCTTCCAGAATTTTTTTATGGTCAAAGGCTATTTGTTTTGCCCGTTCTACTGAGAAATTGTTTTCTGTGTCTATGTAGATTACTTTTTTGCCTGCTCTTACTGTGTTGATTGCGCAGAGAATGCATAGGTTTGTTTTACCAGAACCAGCAGGGCCATAGATGGTTGTTATGGTATCTTTTTCATAACCTCCTTCTAATAATCTGTCCAGTATTTTGCTTCCAGAAGGTAATCTCATTAGTGTGATTAATTAATTAGGACCTGTGAAGTCGCAAGAATGGCATGTATATTTTGCAGCAATCTCTCTGCAGTGCTTGCATCTTACTATTTCGGTTTTACCGCAGCTAGGACAATTGAATTTGGCTGTTCCAGGCTGATTGGTTACCCTTTTCTTGCATGATGTGCATATTAACTTTTCATCTGTCATAGTATGAAGGATTGTTATTTTGTTTATAAATGTTACTTAAAATCCTATTTCCTTTTGTTTAAAAGCAATTCTCTTCATAAATTTTTAACTTATTACCATAAACTTTATATATAGTTAAACAATCGTTAAGTTTATGAAGTTAAGAATGCCTCAGGAACTGGAAGTTTGGATTGTTTTGCCTGCTATAAGAAAGGAGTTGGCAAAGGTTTTGGTTAGTGAGTATCATCTTAGCCAGAGAAATGCAGCTTCTGCTATTGGTGTTACAGAGTCTGCTGTTTCGCAGTATTTTAAGGAAAAGAGAGGGAATGATATAGTTTTTGATGAGGATGTTCTTGAAAGGATTAATCAGTCTGCGAGTAATATTGTTAATGATAAAAGCTGTGTTATAAAAGAGCTTCAAAGTGTTTGTACTTTTTTTAAGAAGACTGGAAATCTTTGTAAGATACATAAAAAAGAAGATATAAATCTACCTTGTAATTGTGAGGTTTGCGTGAAATGAAAAGAATCTATTTAGATCATGGAGCAACCACACCTGTTGATAAAGAAGTAACCAAAACAATGCTGCCTTATTTTACTGAGAAGTATGGCAATGTATCTTCACTACATTCTTTTGGAAGGGAAGCTATGGAGGCCATTGATAAAGCTAGAGAACACATAGCAAAACTAATCAATGCTGAGCCTAAAGAAATCATATTCACTTCAGGAGGAACTGAAGCAGATAATATGGCAATCAAAGAGATTGCTTTTAATAATAGAGAGAAAGGGAATCATATTATTACTTCTAAGATAGAGCATCCTGCTGTGGAAAACACATGCAAGTTCTTAGAGAAGATGGGATTTAAGATTACTTATCTTGCAGTTGACAAAGAAGGTTTTGTTTCAACAGAAGAACTAGAAAAAACAATCACAAAAGAAACAATTTTAGTCAGCATAATGCATGCTAATAATGAGATTGGGACTATACAGCCTATTGAAGAAATTGGTAAGACATGTAAAGAAAATAATATCTATTTCCATACTGATACAGTGCAGACTGTTGGCAAAGTGCCTATTGATGTTAAGAAGATGAATGTTGACCTTTTGAGTTCTTCAGCGCATAAATTATATGGACCTAAAGGAGTTGGATTCTTATTTGTTAGAGAAGGCACCAAGATTAGCTCACTTATTCATGGTGGTAATCATGAAAATGGATTAAGGGCTGGCACTGAGAATGTTACAGGCATTGTTGGCTTTGGAAAGGCCTGCGAGCTTGCTATGGAAAGAATGAATAAGAAAACAACACATTTAACAAATTTAAGAGATAAACTAATTAAAGGTGTTTTGGAAATTGAAGATTGCTGGCTGAATGGTCATCAAACAAAAAGATTGCCAGGTAATGCTAATTTTTCTTTCAAATATATTGAAGGTGAGTCTTTGCTTATGTACCTTGATGAGAAAGGGATAGCAGCTTCAACAGGCTCTGCATGTTCTACTAAAGAACTGAAGCCCAGTCATGTTTTGACTGCAATTGGATTAAAGCCAGAGGAAGCTCATGGCAGCTTAAGGTTAACATTAGGTAAAGATAATACTGAAGAAGAGGTTGATTATGTATTGAAGGTTTTGCCAGAGATTGTTGAAAAATTAAGGAAAATGAGCCCTCTTGCTAAAAACAAATAGGTGTTAAAAATGTACTCAAAAAAAGTTATGAAAATATTCAAGAATCCTAAACATATAGGAGAACTCAAGAATGCAGATGGCATTGGAAAGGTGGGTAATCCTACATGCGGGGATGTCATGGAGATCTCTATCAAAGTAAAGAACAAAGCTGGCAAAGAGATTGTTGAGGATATTAAAGTAAAAACCTTCGGCTGTGTTGCAGCAATCTCCTCATCAGATATTTTATGCGATATGGTAAAAGGCAAAACAATTGAAGAAGTATCTGAGATTACTAAAGATGATGTTGTAAAGGAGTTAGGGAAATTGCCACCTAACAAAATTCATTGCTCGCTTTTGGCAGTTGATGCACTTAAGAGGGCTGTTGAGAACTATAAGAAGAAAAAAAAGGTTTGATTTACCCCATTGCAAAACCTGAAGGTAATTCATTATCTAGTTCAAATCGTCTGTTTTCTTCTTTTTGTAGTTCTGGCAGTGGTAGTCTTTTTTGTTCTTCTTTCTTTTCAATTCCTGGATTGTATGATGCGCTTAATTCTATTTCATTGCCATTTATGCCGTCTCTTCTAGGGTCTTCTACTCTTCTCCATCTTTCTCCATCATACCACACATATCTAAGGGGTTTGTCAGTTGGTAACATTCCATAGCCAAATATACCTTGCCTAGGTGAATAATAGTTTATCAAATCATATGGAATATTATCTTCTTTGTTTCTATCATATTCTAAATATATGCCTGGGGGGTTTATTCCTCCTTCTACTCCCACTAAATCATCAAGGCTGGCTTGCGGTATTCCTAAAGGGTTTCCAGGCTCAGCAGCATTTGCAGTAACCACTAACGCAAATGCTAATACTATAGATGTTATTGTTTTCATTTGTGTTCCCACCTCATGTTGTTTTGTGTTAATATCTGAACATTTCACTAAACTCTTCAGCTAGCTTTGGATATTCTTTCTTTATTGTTTGTGATAAGTCTTTTACATGGCAATGAGGACAGATGTCCATGTTACTGCTGCATAGAATGCAGTTGTTTGGTGATGGTTCTGCATCTTTGCTTGTTAAGCCTATATTGCAGCCTTTTTCTTCCAGCCACACATTAACTTCTTTATTCAGGCAGTTAAGGCATATGGGGTTTGTTATTGTTTTTTCGCAAACAATACATTTGCTTTCTTGCATTTTCACCAGCTCTTTTCTTTTTAACGATAAGACTACTGGGTTCTTGCAATAAAGTTAGATAACAGAAGACGATATTGCAGGAACCCGACTTTTTTTAGGCTCTCAGCAATATAGTGGTTTGATAGTGAAGTCCACTCTCATGTGACAAGAATATAATGCGTACACATTCCAATTTTGAGTGGAGTTTAACATATCAAAGCCTATCTTAGATTAACTACTATTTATATTTTGCTGTTATAGAGTATATATTTGTTAATCCACCCTCATAATCTTTTCTTTTGAAACACCTAGTTCATTAAAAGAAATTATTGTATTCACCGAAGGAACCTCTATATAATCTATATCAATATTATTTTTAATTATAGTTGTTTTCACGTTTGCAGTTATTCCACTAGCATTATTGACCACTATAGCCATCACATTATTATCTATTTCAACATTCACAGCCCCATTGTTTATAGATATATTATTCTCTTGAGAAAGATCTACTAGCTGGGAATCAACACAGCTTGTTCCGTATTGACCTGTTGCTTCTATAGTCAGATTAAAAGTGCCCGCTGTTATATCCCAATCACAAGAGGTAACATTCTGAATATCTATAGTCATATCAATCTCATACCTGTCAAAGTTTATTATTTAGTTTGGGTTTTATACCCCGATGCTTGCATCGGCTTAATACGCAAACTAAATACTAAAAATACCCCGCAGCTTGCTGCGATTGGGATTTTTTATTTCCCCAAACCTTACATACCCTGATTCTAACATTTCTACTTTTATTCTATGAGCACCTTTTGTTATAGGAATTTCTCCTGCCAGGTCTGCTTTTGTTTCTGCAAACACATCGCTTTCTCCTCCAAAAGCATAAATCTTTATCAAAGCAGTTTTATTTGCTGTTGAGTAAGCCTGAACACCTCCAGGTATATTTATTCAGACATATTTCTGTGTTCCAGGCCCTATAGAATAAACAGTATCCGCAGCCTTTGCTAATGTGCTCATAGCATCATTTGCATGGTTTATTTGGATATTTGTGTTGGATTCTCTTATTGCATAATAAAACAATGGGATAGTAACCACAAGAACAAGTCCCACTATTACCATATACTCAGTAGCCATTTGAGCTTTGTTTAGGCTTCTTTTCATACTTTAGGAGTAACTTGATAGTTATATATAGTTTGTTGTTACTCTGAGAGTGGTAGCATGAAGATTATCTCTCTAATAGAAATCAACAGAATTTAATCTTTATTTCTTCTGCCAGGCATAACTTCTTAGTTTAGCAGAATTACCATAACCGCAGGATGAACATTTCTTTTTTCTCATGTGGTATGTCCTTTTACCGCATCTTCGGCAGTGGATCATGTTACTCTTTCCACTTTTCTTTCCCATTGATGGCGTGCCTTTCATAGTATGAACTCCATTAGTTATTTAGTTTGCTTGTTCAGGTGAGATTATTGTAATCGTATCTCCTCTTATGAATATTACTCCTAACTTTCTTTTCACTTCATCTTTTTCTCTTTCTTCAGCACCTTCTAATACTATATTTATATGAATGTCAAATGCTTTAAGAATCCCTATATACTGCTTATTATTCTTTAACTCAACTATTACTCTTTTGTCTCTTGACTTATTTAATGCATCTAAAGGTCTGTATTCAACCATGTTTCTGACACCCCCAATGTGTTATGAACTTAGAAGCTAATAGTGTTTATAAACTTTACTATGGAGAAGGGTTCTTTTTGGGTTTTATAGCTCTTAGTTATGTTTTGGTATTAAAAAAGCGGACCCGGCGAGATTCGAACTCGCGATCTACAGCTTAGAAGGCTCTAGCGAATAAAATAGATTTTTTCTATTTCTTTGTCGCCTTGTCCAGGCTAGGCTACGGGTCCATAAGTATATAGTTTTCAAGTTTGTTTTTAAACATTACCATATTTTTAAGCAATTTTTATAAACTCTCCCTTAATTATAGTTATATACTATGAAAACAGTATTAATAACTGGCGGGGCAGGCTTTATTGGTTCGCACTTATGCGATTACCTTCTGGAGAAAGGTTATAAAGTTATTTGTATGGACAATCTGGTTACAGGCAATGCTAAAAACATAGAGCATCTCAAAAGCAATGAGAACTTTACTTACATTGAGTACGATGTAACAAAACATATCACCCTTAAAGAAGATTTAGACTATGTGCTTCACTTTGCAAGCCCTGCATCACCTGTAGATTTTGACAAAATTCCCATCAAGATAGCAAAAGTAGGCTCACTTGGAACTCACAATGCCTTAGGATTAGCAAAGGATAAGAACGCGATTTTTATGCTTGCTTCAACATCTGAAGTCTATGGTGACCCTTTGGTCAACCCTCAGCCAGAAACATATTGGGGAAACGTAAACAGCATCGGAACAAGAAGCTGTTACGATGAAAGCAAAAGGTTTGGCGAAGCAATTACCATGGCTTATCACAGAGTACATGGAATCAATACCAAGATACTAAGAATCTTTAACACTTACGGCACTAGAATGAGGGCTGACGATGGAAGAGCAGTCCCAACATTTATTAACCAGGCTCTAAAAAATGAGCCAATCACCATCTTTGGTGATGGGAAGCAGACAAGAAGCTTCTGCTTTGTTTCTGATGAA
>JASMCJ010000068.1 GCA_030753365.1 Candidatus Woesearchaeota archaeon | reverse complement strand
CCTTGTAAACGTCAGAAGATTGGGTCGAGCCAGCATTTTTATTAACACATGCGCTTAGGGAAACTAATATTACCATTAACGCCAAAACTAATCTTTTCCTCATAATATCTATTCAGGATAAAAGAAGTTAATAAATGTTTTGATACAACAATCTTTAAATATAAACTGTTCCAAGAGGTTTTTATAATGGCAGATTACATAAGATGCAACGCTGATTTACATTTGCACGGCCTTTATTCAGGAGCTGTTAGCAGCAGCATGATTCCAAAGACTATCGCTGAGCAGGCGCCTTTGAAAGGTATTAACCTTCTTGGCACAGCTGATATTCTTAACGCAAGATGGGTTAAGCTTGTCAAGAAACAACTAAAAGATATTGGAAACGGAATTCTCGAGCATGAAAACAAAACAAAATTCATTCTCCAGACAGAGGTTGAAGACAATAACAGAGTACATCATATAATCCTTTTCCCTGAATTCTCAAAGGTTGAAGAAGTCAAAGAGAAGCTCAAGAACAAATGCAAAGACTTTGATACAGATGGGAGGCCTAAGATTTGGCTTAATGGCGAAGAGCTTGCAGAGGTTTGCCTCGAATCTGGCTGTATGTTAGGCTTTGCTCATGCTTTCACCCCTTATTTTGGGTTATATTCAAAATTTGATTCTTACAAAGATTGTTATGGAAAATATTGGAAGGATATCCATTTTATGGAATTGGGATTGTCCGCTGATACAAATATGGCAGACAGAATCAGTGAATTGCATAACCTTACATTCCTCAGTAACAGCGACGCTCATTCACCCTGGTCTAATAAGATGGGCAGAGAGTTTAACACTTTCAAAATCAAAGAGGTAACATTCAACGAAATTGCCAAGGCTCTTAAGAGAGAAGATGGAAGAGGTTCTATACTCAATGTAGGCTTTAACCCTTTGGAAGGCAAGTATCATAAGACAAGATGCACTGGCTGCTTAACCTTCTTTGAACCAAAGGAAGCAGTGAAACTCAACTGGAAGTGTCCTCAATGCAGAAAATCAATAAAAAAAGGTGTTGATTTCAGGATAGAAGAATTAGCTAACCTTAACAAGGACGCTCATCCTAATCATAGGCCACCATACAAGCATACTATCCCTTTAAGCGAAATCATTGCTCTTGCCCTGAACACAAAGAACGCCATGTCAAACAAGGTACAGAATATCTGGAAACAGTTTATAACAAAATTCAACTCAGAAACCAGGATATTGCTCAACGCAAAGTATGAAGAGCTTGAAACCATAAACCCAACAATTGCTGAATACATCCAATACTTTAGGGAAGACAAAATCAATTATATCCCTGGCGGCGCAGGTATTTATGGGCAGTTAGTGCCTCCTAACAAGCCAATGCAAGAATTAAAGACTTATAATACAAGCCAGAAGAGTTTGGCAGATTTTTGAACATAACATTTAAAAGCATACATATCCAATAGAATCATAATATGAACGAAACCATAAGATTAACCTTAACTTTAACAATAATTTGTATTCTATCAGCCGTTGCTTTATCATTTGTATATGAAAACATGAATCCAATCATTGAAGAAAATAAAGCTATCAGGCTCAAAGCTGCTCTCAAAGAAGTTATACCTTTAGCAGATAACTTTGAGGAAGCAAAAGAAATCTCAAACCCGGAAGGTATAATCTATATTTTCAAAGGCTTAAAAGACAACAGAATAATTGGCTACGCAATTCTTTCAGAAGCATTAGGCTATGGAGGAGATATAAAGATTCTAACAGGCATCAATAAAGACAGGGAAATCACTGGCATTAAGATTATGGAACATCTTGAAACTCCTGGTCTTGGAGCAAGAATTGAAGAGGAAGAGTTTTTAGATCAATTCATAGGAAAACCAGAAAAGATAGACGCTATCACTGGCGCAACAATCTCATCAACTGCTGTTATAGATACTGTTGAAGAATTAATAAGCAGCATAAATATAGAATTTAACTAAAATGTTCCAACCAACAAAAGATTTTTTGAAAGGATTATGGAAACAGAACCCGGCGTTTAGGCTAATCTTAGGCATGTGCCCCACTCTTGCTGTCACCAATATGGCAGTTAACGGCCTTGCAATGGGGCTTGCAACTCTCTTTGTGTTGGTTGCATCAGGAATAATAATCTCAATCATAAAAGGGCTTATACCTTCCAAAGTAAGGATTCCCTGTTACATTGTGATTATCGCAAGCTTTGTTACTTTAGCAGATTATTTCCTTGCAGCATTTTACACAGATATTCATAAAGTATTAGGCTTATACATTCCTTTGATAGTTGTGAACTGTATAATCCTTGGAAGAATGGAAGCTTTCGCTTCAAAGAATCCTTTATTAAACTCAATCGCTGACGCATTTGGCATGGGTCTTGGCTTTACATGGGCTCTTGTCCTGCTTGGCTCAGTAAGAGAGCTTTTAGGTTTCGGCACACTATTCGGAGCAACATTATTAGGCAGTTGGTATCCCGGCATGCTTGTAATGAAGCTTCCCACTGGAGCTTTTATCACGTTAGGTTTAATGATAGCCTTGATGAATATAATCAATGAAAAGGTAAGGAGTACAGCACAATGAGCAATTTAATAACAATCTTTATCGCTGCAGCGTTTATAAACAACTTCGTATTCTACAGGTTTTTAGGAATCTGCCCTTTCTTAGGCGTTTCAAGGCATATTAAGTCAGCATTAAGCATGGGAGCAGCTGTCACATTCGTCATGGTTATATCAGGTGTGTCAACTTGGTTGATCCAGAACCATCTCCTTGACAGGTTTGGTTTGCCTTTCCTCCAATATCCTGCTTTTATCCTTGTGATAGCATCTTTAGTCCAACTGATTGAGATGTATCTAAAGAGGTATCATTCAGATATTTACAAAACATTTGGGATTTATCTGCCTTTGATAACTACAAACTGCGCAATACTTGGTTTAGCATTATTAAACTCTATACTCAAGTACAATTTCACAGAAAGCTTTGTTTATTCAATTGGAGCAGGCTCAGGATTTACTTTAGCTTTAATAATCATGGCAGGAATAAGAGAAAAGTTAGAAATAGCTCCTGTCCCAAAACCTTTCAGAAATATTCCAATAGCTCTTATAATTGCAGGATTGTTAGCTTTAGCATTTTCAGGGTTTACTAGTTTGAGGTTTGGTTAAAATGAACAAAATACTACTCTCATCAATCGTAATGGGCTTGTTAGGGCTTTTCTTCGCCTTAATACTTTCATATGCATCCAAAAAGTTTGCTATCAAGGAAGACCCAAGATTAAAAGAAGTTATCAACGCACTGCCTGGAGCAAACTGCGGCACCTGCGGCCATGCAAGCTGCGAGGCCTTTGCAAAAGCAGTCATAGAAGGCAAAGCAGATTATAATGGCTGCAAAGTAGGCAGGGAAAAGGTTGCTAAAAAGATTAAAGTTATATTAAATAAAAAAGATTTATAAACTCAGAATATATTAAATCTTCAAAAGAGGTTAATAATATAGAGGTGATTGAGATTAATAAAGTAACATATTCAAAGTATTTCTTCCTATCATTATTCTTAGGACTAATATACCTCTCCTACAAGATTGTAAAGCCTCTTGTTTCACCAATAATTATTGCTGCATTATTAGTTTATATCTTTAATCCGATATATAAGGGATTGAACAACAAAATTAAGAGAAAGAATCTTAGTTCCCTTATTATGACTATTGCTATTATTCTTATCATAACTATTCCATTTATCTTTGTCCTGAACAGCATTATAAAAGAAGCTGCTATAACAAGCGTAATTGCCAGCCAAAAGATTTCTACGGGAAATATATTTGGTGTAAGATGTACAGACAAAGA
>JASMCJ010000067.1 GCA_030753365.1 Candidatus Woesearchaeota archaeon | reverse complement strand
AAACATTCCTTCTTATAAAAGGGGTAGAGAAGCCTCTAAGAGCTGATTCTTAGAGAGTATTTAAACAACTAGATAGGTGAATTAACATGGCAAAAGTAGGAAAATGCACTGAATGCGGTGCTCATAGGATATTGAAGAGAGAGATTTGCAAGAAGTGCAATAGTGTGAAGAGTGAGTAAGATACTATTCTATCTTACCTATTCTTCTCATATGCCTTTCTTCTTTACTAAAACCTGTGTTGAGCCAAACATCTACAATTTCTTTTGCAAGCTCTTTTCCGATGAGCCTGCCGCCAAGACATAATATGTTTGCATGGTTATGTAATTTACTTAGCTTTGCTATGTAATTGTTGTAACAGAGAGCGGCTCTTATACCTGTTATTTTGTTTGCTGCTATGCTCATGCCAATGCCTGCACCGCAGATTAGAATTCCTTCTAAATTTTTCTCAACAACATATTCTCCTAATTCCTTTGCTATATCAGGATAATCTACTGGATTAGAATTATATGTTCCAAAGTCTTTAACAGAGTAGCCTGAGTCAACTAAGTATTCCTTGATATATTCTTTTAGTTCATACCCTCCATGGTCTGAACCTATGACTACTTCTCTTCCCATTTAGGTTAAAGAAATAAGGAGTTTAATAAAGATTTATATTTTAGAAAGTCTAATACTTAAACTTTAAATTATTTTTATTCTTGCTAAAGAGCACTTTTTCTATATTATATATCCCATATTTGGGCGCTTCAAGGAATCCTTCTAAAGCAGCTTCCGCAAGAAAGCCCTTGTCAATCCACTCAGAAAACCATTCATTAACATAAGCAGGATCCTCCTGTCTAAACCCTGTTCCCATTCTAACAAGCCATTTTTGGTTTAAGATTTCATGAGCCCCTAATGGTGGAGCTATTATTATAGGCAAACCAAGAGCTGTGTAAAAAGAAAGTTCGCTTGGCTTTGTCCAGAGAATGTCTGTTTCATGAAGTAACTTATTAAATTCTTCAAAATGACTTTTCTTGTTTAGTGTACATAGTATGTTTATAGATTCTCCCAGTTTTTTTGTTAGGTTTAGATTGTTTATTACATCCTTAAAATACTGCTCTATTTCAAGGCGGGTTCCTGCAATAAGGTTTATTCTGATTTCGTTCTTTTTTATTTTTGCTTTAAGGCTTTTTAGTATGGTTGCTACTGTTTCTTTTTGAGCTCCTGCACCTCCAATTACTAAGGTTAAGGTTAAAGGGTGGGTACTTTTAGTTCTGTAGTATTTCCCAAGATGGTTTTTGATGACAGCTTTATATTTTGAGATGTAAATCTTGTGGGGGTCTAAGTTAGGAAGCCTTTCCCCTAAATCTTTTTTTAGGAGTTCAAGGTTTCTTCCCAGATTTTCTTTTGGCAGTGGAAAGCCTGTGAAGAAGATGTTCTTTTTTGGAACTCCATAAGCTATTAATCTTTTTGTGCTGTGTTCTGTAGGAGTAAGATAATATAACTTATCTTTTTTTGGATGTTCAGGAACCCATGCCCGGTTAATGTCTGTGTCAGTGACAACACAATATACGTCCTTTAGCTTTTCATGTGCAGCTGCCAGTGCTGGAACAAAATAAGTGCTTATGAAAGGAATCTTTTTTTCTTTTGTGTATTCTACTATGCTTTTAAAGATGCCTTTTTTTATCAACCGATGCATGTATTTTGAACCTAAACTTGGCTTAGACAGGTCTCTAAGTGGGTAGTAAGGAGATATTGACTGGATTTTGTCATAGATACGCCAAAGGATTTCTCCGATTATAGGGAAAGATCTCATTCTAGATACACCTTCATAAAAAGATGCGAGCCTGTGCCAAGTCTTTTTCTCTTTGACTGTTATGATTTTATCGCTGTTTGCAGTTATGATTCTTTCATAGGCTATATCTTTTAGAGGATAGGCTGCTCTCTGATGTCCATAGCCCATGTCCACTGATATGACCCATGCTTTGTTTCTAGAACTCATTCTAACCTCTTTTGAATTGATAATGAGAGAAGAGGTATTTAAAGATTTCTAACTGAAAAAAATATAAAAAAGAATTTAGGCTTCTACAACCTTAATTGCATCAACAGGACAGACTTCTTCTGCTTCTTTGTTGTCGCCTACTTCTTCTAGTTCTGTTACTTTTGGCTTTGCCTTGTTAGCGCCATCTTCTTCTACCAGTTCCCAGTTGGAGCTCTGGCTTGTGCATGCGCCACAGCCTATGCAGGCTTCTTTGTTGTATTCTATTTTGAATTTTGCCATAATATCACCATAAAGAGTTAAATTAATGGATTTTTTAAAGTTTACTATTAATTTAAGTTTATTCTTCTTCCTTTTGGAACATAGTTGAAGATCTTTCCTTCTTTGCATTTGCCGCAGCCTAGAAAATCTGTTTTGTGTTTTAGGATGATGAATTCTTTTGAGCTTACTTCTTTGGTTAGGTCATTGCCTTTGAGCCAGTCCAGCATTTCTTCTTTGGTTATTTCAACAATGTTTTTAGATGCATTTTTTCCTATTATCTGTGAGCCTTCTATTGTTAGCCTTATGGTGTTGTCAACCTGCCTTGCAAAATATAAGCCTAGTGTGTTGATTCTTAGCTTTGATAAATCTATTGAAGAGAACTCACTATTTATACAATATAGCTTGCCTTTCTCGTTTTTTAAGAAGACATAGTCTAGTTTTCCTTCAAAGCCAAACTGCTTTTTTAGTATGTTTAGGATTTCCTTTTTTTCTTTGCTGTTGAGGATTTTTAGGTTTTGCATTTTATTGCTCGTCTTTGTGGTATAAATCAAGAATATAGACTATATCACTTTCTATTCTGTAAGATAGTCTAAAAGGAGATATATATAACTCTCTGGTTCCTTTTCTGCCATACTGCATAGGTTTTCCAATTTCTGGATTGTCTTTAATTTTAGATACTTGAATGATTATTTTTTCCTTTAGAAGTTTATTTTTGATTTTCTTAAAGTTTCTTTTGAAATAAGATTCAAAGATTACTTCTACCATTTTTTCATTTCGTCTATGAATTCGTCAAAGTCCATCTTTATGCCTTCTCCTTTTTCGATTCTTCTAAAAGCTTCTTCAGTTCTTCTGGCGAATTCTAAGTCATCTTTTAAATCCTCTTCCAGTTTATTGGCTTTTTTCATTATAAGTTGACCATTGTTTTGTATGATGATTAGTTTCTCACCTTCTTGAATATCTTCTCTCATTTCAGCAGGGATTACTACCTGCCCTTTTGAACTCATTTTGGTTATTGCTACTTCCATGTGTATCACCAAGTAAGATTAGTCTTACCCCCTATATAAATCTTTCTTTTTTGAAAACCTTTTTAAAACCTCATTCCTTTCTTATAGTAAAATGGACAAACTTAGACAGCCGATTGTGGTTTTTGTAGGGCATATTGATCATGGGAAGACAAGCCTGTTGGATAAGGTTAGAGGATCGGCTATTACTGCAGGAGAGGCTGGCGGTATTACACAGGCTATTTCATGTTCATGCGTTTCATTGGATGTTATTAAGGATATTTGCGGAGAGCTGCTTAAGGCGCTTAAGATGGAGTTTACTATTCCAGGATTATTGTTTGTAGATACTCCAGGCCATGCAGCGTTTAATAATATTAGAAAGAGAGGAGGCAATTTGGCTGATATTGCTGTTTTAGTTATTGATATTAATGATGGGGTTAAGCCGCAGACTTTAGAATGTATTAAGATTCTTAAGGAGTATAAGACTCCGTTTATTATTGCACTTAACAAGATTGACCTTATTTCTGGATGGCAGGATAAGGAAGGTGCGTTGTTGCAGGTTATCAATGATCAACCTGATTCTGTTAAAGGTATTCTGGAGAAGAAGCTGTATGAGGTTGTGGGCAAGCTTTCTGAAGAGGAGTTTGATTCTGATAGGTTTGACAGGGTTGATGATTTCAGCAAAAGGATTGCGATTGTTCCTGTTTCAGCTAAGACTGGAGCAGGATTGCCTGAGCTTTTGATGGTGTTGACTGGACTTGCGCAGAAGTTTCTTGAAGATAATCTTAAGTCAGAGAGCAAGGAAGCAAAGGGTACTATTATGGAAGTTAAAGAGGAGACTGGGTTTGGGAAGACTATGGACGTTATTATTTATGATGGCAGCCTTAAGAAAGGTGATACTATTGTTGTTGGAAGTTTAGGTGAGCCAATTGTTACAAAGGTGAGAGGATTGTTTGAGCCTGTGTTTAAGAGGGGGCAGAAGTGTAAGTTTAAGTCGGTGAATGATGTTAATGCTGCTATAGGAGTTAAGATTCTGGCGCCTAATGTTGATGATGCTGTGGCTGGGATGCCAATAGTGAGCTGTGATGAGAAGGATGTAGAGAAGGTTAAGAAGGAGATTAGCACTGAGATTGAAAGTGTTGTTATTCATACTGAAAGTAATGGTATTATTGTGAAGGCTGACTCGCTTGGCTCGCTTGAAGCATTGATTATATTGTTGAAAGAGAAAGAGATTCCGATTAGAAAGGCTACTATTGGTAATATTACAAAGAAGGATGTTGCCGAAGCTGAGAGCATGAAGGAAGAAGATCCTTTGCTGAGTGTGGTGATTGGATTTAATGTTGCTTTGGAAGGGAAGGATGAGAAGAAGGTTAAGATTATTACTAATGATGTGGTGTATAAGCTTATTGAAGAGTATGAAAAATGGAAAGAGGAGGAACTTAAGTCTCAGGAGGGTAAGGAGTTGGAGTCTTTGGTTAGACCTTGTAAACTTACTATTATGAGTGGATATGTGTTTAGGCAGAATAATCCTGCTGTTGTGGGTGTTGATGTGATGGAAGGTGTTGTTAAGAATAATACACCTCTTATGAAGGAGGATGGCAAAGAGATTACTACTATTAAGAGCATGCAGCTGGATCAGGATAATGTTGAGAAGGCTGAGAGAGGAAAGAAGGTTGCTATTTCATTGCCGAATGTTACTGTTGGAAGGCAGATTAATGAAGGGGATGTTTTGTTTTCTGCGATTCCTGAAGAAGACTTCAGAAAGTTGAAAGAATTGAAGAAGCATCTTAAAAAGGAAGAGATTAAGATTCTTAAAGAGATTGCAGTTATTATGAGAAAGAAGAATGAGATGTGGGGAGTGTAGGATTACTTATTAGTGATAATTAAGAAAGATTTAAAAAGAGATTTCTATCCTATAGAGAATAATAGACTACATGGAGGCAATTAAAATGGATAAGAGTAGATTAATGGGTTATTTTGGAAGAAGAGAAGAACCAGTAGAATCTGCAGAAGAGGTTAGAATTCCTGATATTATTGATCAGCCAGTTCATATTGAAGCGTTGATATATTTAAATATGGAGGCAATTCAGGAGTCAATGAATAATGAACTTGTAAGATCTGTTGAGGCTCTTAATTTTTCAGGAGATCAATCATATAGAGTAAAAAGGATATCATATGAAGGAGAAGACAACAAGAGAAAAAAGATGGTTGGGATAGACATTGGAAACGGTACAGTTTATTCAATAGAATCTAAATATATTAAAGGGATTGATGGAGACCAATTCACAAAAAATATGTTTGATGCTTTGGGATAAACTTGTTTTATTCATTCTTTTTCTTATTATAATTATTAAATAAAAAGTGCGAGGGAGGGGATTCGGACCCCCGGATCCACTAAGGAACAGGATATCTTACTTCCCGTAAGTGCTCCTTATAGAGCTGGCCTTAAGTATCGCACTGATTCTCAGCCCTGCGCGTTTGACCAGACTTCGCTCTGAGGAAAAACAAGAATTAACTTGATTTTAACCCTCGCATTAAAAATTGTCTGGTTTAAATATATAAGATTTAAAGCTATTTAAAAACATTTCTAAAGCAAAGAGGAGAAAAAGAGAAAAAACGCCACGGCCCGGACTTTCGCCAGTTTCTTTGCTTAAGCAAAAAGCTGATTCGAACCAGGATACCCTTGCGGGAAACGGCTCTCAAGGCCATCGCAGTTTTCCGCTTCGCGTAAACCTTTAGCTTACGTAAAGTACCGGATTGTGCCACCGTGGCATAAGAAGATAAAAACTCTTCTGTTATTTAAAGTTAATTGTAAATACACGATAAAAGAGAGAAAAACCTAATGTTTATAAAAAACTATAATAAATCATTCTATATGTTATCCAAATACCTTAAAGAGAAGAATGTGTTCATAGTTTTAGCATTAGTTTGCTTAATAATACTTTCAACTCCTTTGATTTTAAGGAAGGTTAATGGCAATGATACTTTTCCAGGCAGTTTCTCTTATTATCATGCCAGGATGGCTAGAGAAATAGTAGAAAGTGATAATATATTGAAGCATGATAATGAATTATCTGAAGATTATAGGTTTAATCCTTATCATCCATTTTTAGGGTTTTTTGCGGGTTTTATGGGGATAGAGTCTGCTTCAAAGATTATCCCGATTATATTGGGAATGCTTTCCTTTTTGGTGTTTTATTTGATTTTAAAGAATTTGAAGATAAATCTTCTGAATAGATTAATGATTTTGGGGATTCTTGCTTTGTCTCCTGTTTATGTGTATACTTTTTCTATATCAAGCCCTTTCTCATTGGTTATATTGCTTGACTTACTGGGATTGTATTTTTTCTTTAAAAGAAAGAAGGTGTTTCTTTATTTATCTATAATGTTTTTTTTGATTGCTGTTTTTTTTGAGCCGATTAATACTTTGGTTGTTTTATTGCTTTTGCTTTCTTATAGCATGTATGATAAGAATAAGGTTAAATCTTTTAAGATGGCCCTTATATTACTTCTACCGGTTTATGTTTCTTATTATGTTTTTTTCTATTTTAATTATGGGCTGCCAATAGATATAGGTGCTGTGGGCATGAACTTTTTTGAGA
>JASMCJ010000066.1 GCA_030753365.1 Candidatus Woesearchaeota archaeon | reverse complement strand
GGCTCAAGGCTATCCTACAAGTAGGAATCCCATTCATATGTTGCTTTACTATCCAAATTCTCTTAGCGTAAGTTAGTTTATACATGATTCTTCACCAAAAGTGAAGAATACTATGCGAAGTAAAAACGTGATAGCACATTTTTATTGTGAATTAGATAGATCTTAAAAATCTTTTGCCTTATAGTAAACCTTTTAAGTGATTGTGATTATTAATTTTGTATGCCAAAGAAATACGACCTGCATATCCATTCAGTTTATTCAAGAGATAGCAGCCTTAAGCCAAAAGTTATTCTTAAACTTGCTAAGGAAAGAGGGCTTGATGGGATTGCTGTTACTGACCATAATTCTATTAAAGGAGGGGTTGTGACTTCAAAGCTTAATAAGGATAAAGATTTTGAGGTTATTATAGGCTCAGAGATTAAGACTAAACAGTGTGAGGTTTTAGGATATTATTTGCAGGAGGAGATTAAGTCTAAAGATCTTCTTGAAGTTTTGGATAAGATTAAAGAGCAAGGAGGATTTTCTGTTATTGCGCATCCTTTTACTATTATCCCAAGATTGAATTTAAGGTATCCTCTTAATGAGATTAAAGAGAAAGTGGATGGCCTGGAAGCTTTTAACAGCAGATCAGTGTTTCCTTTTGAGAATAAAAGGGCGTTTAATGCTGCAGAGAAGTATAAACTTGCAATGACTGGTAGTTCCGATTCGCATTCTAAGATAGAACTAGGAAGGGCTTTTACGATTTTTGATGGTGAGCTAAGAACTGCAATTGCTAAAAGGAAGACAAGGGCTGAGGGGTTGATTCGTTATTCAAAGATTGGGAGATTGTGCACACTTCATTATAAATTGTTTAAGTTCTTCTATTAGTAGTCTTTTGTCAATGTCTGCTGCCGTGTTTTCATGCCATAGATTAAAGGATTAAGCGCCATTCCGTCCTTGGCTGCTAGTACTTGGGATTTTGTTTTGCTTTGGATTTCTCTGGCTTCCTGGATAGGGTCCATTTCAAGCATTCTTTTGCTGAAGTGCTGGATTATTGCAAGCTTAGGGTTTACTTTTTCTATGATTTTTGTTGCATTCAGTGTGTTTAGGTTGCCTGGAGTGTATTCTTCTCCAGGAGAGTGAGTGTTTAGAATTAGGATGTTTGCTCCTTTGTATTCTTCAATGAGCTTGGCAGAGTATTCTGTGTCAGAAGAGTATACAAGAACAAAGTTGGGTGTCATGATTCTGAAGCCTATTGTTGAGCTTTCTGTGTGTTTGGCGTATAATGCTTTGATTTCTATTTCATTTACGCCTACTCTTTGACCAGGCTCTATTACGATTACTTTTTCAAGGCAGTCCCTATGGAATTTTGTGAGATAAGGTGCGTGACTTTCAGAGCCGTTGATTACATTGTTTGTTGAGATTAAAACTCCTTGCTTGTCAAGACCGGAGTAGGTCATTGCGTCTATGACTGCGTTAACATCATTGCAGTGGCCTATATGGGAATGGCTGATTAGAATTCCCGTGTTTGCTCTTAGATTTACGTTGGCCTGCATGGCTCTTACGACTGCGCCTGGACCAGGGTCTATGTGAAACTGGTTTTCTTCAAATTGTAATATTATGCCGCCTGTTGCTCTTAGCTGTTTGCCTCTGGCAAATTTGCCCGTGCCTGTTCCAAGAAAGATTAACTTGTATCCGAAGTTAGGACTAGTAGGCTTTTTATCGTTTTCACTCCCCATGAGAAAGTATGAATCTAAGTGTTTTTTTATATTTTTCTATTGTCAAGAACTACCATATGAAATCAATAGTGGACTTTGTCCACTGGTTTGAAAACTAAGGGTATATTTATGACACATAAAAAATAGAGGTTATGTTCCTTATAGGAACATAACTCACTTTGAGGCATACTCAACTTCTTCATATTCGTAAAGAATACTGGAAGAGTCTGTTTCATGGGCGTTTGTGCAATTGACGGCTGCCTTGCTTTTTCCTTTAACTAACCTGAAAGGTTTTGTTGTAACGTTCAAAAGCTTGCTTCCAGGTGACGCATCTATTTCCTCAACGAGCACGCCTAAGGGATAATAGAATCTACAGTTGTATACGTTGTATCCTTCAGGGGCTGCATAAACAAACTCAAACTTAAGTTCTTTACTGGTTTCCTGTTGGTTATTAGGATTTATTACTGTTATTGCGAAAGAGCTTATCCCTAATAACAAGATGAATAATAAGCTCAAATATATTGCTTTCATTTTTTTGTTTCCTCTTTTGTTTGTGTGATTATTTGTTTACTGATATTTTATAGACTACATTGTTTACTGAAAAAGATTCCAGCGAGCCTAATAAGCTTAGAGTGTTTGGATTGCCTAATGAGATTGTAAAGGCGCCATCAAAGCCTATGATGGAGAGGTATTCTTCTTTAAGTTTCAATATAAGGTCTCCATCGTTGATACCAAAGACTCCGTTTGCATTTACGCTTAGGCTTGAGATATAGTTGCTGGTTGAGGTTATGTCACCTTCATAGATTACAACTTTTACATTGTTTCTTGCGCCAAAGTTAATGTTGTCATTAGATAGTTCTGTGAAGCTGCCTTCAAGAAGGATTTTGGTGCCTTCAAGTTTGAGCGTTCCAGTAAAACGGTTTAAGTTTAGTTCCATATCTTTGAGGTTTAGTATACGATCGTCCTGGAAAGAGATTAGAGCAGATGAGAGGATGAAGTCAACACTGCTTACTCTGAAAGAGACTTCTTTGATACCTAGAGTGGCATCAACATAACCTATATGGCTGCCACTGCTTCTGTTTTCGGAGATAGTGCTAGTAACAGAATTAGGTCCTATTTGAGAAACTGAAGTTCCAGAGTTGTATAGGTTAGAGGATCTTTCACTTCTTCCTATTGTGTCTTCTGTGGTTATTTGACCATAGAGTTCTTTGCTTGAAAAAAGGAACAATACGATTAAGGCTATGAATAGTAGAGATTTCTTTTGTATTCTAATTTCCATTAATAATACACCTCTTTTTTTAAAATAATGGGAAGCTGGCCAGTCGCTTGTATTAATACAGGCTTATGGCCAACTTATTTGGGTTTAATTGACAAGGGGAGGGAAAATAGATAAGTTTAAAAAGACCTGTTAAAACATTTTTTACTAAGAGAGAAAATGATATGGAATAAAATTCAAAGAGGATTTAGGATTTAGGAAAAACTATTTCTAAATAATTTAACACTATGAAAAAAACTGCAAAAGAAATAGTGATAGAATCCTTGTTGACTGAAGAGTATCTTGATATTAGTTCTCTTAATAAGAAGATTAAAGAGAATAGTGAAAAGGTTTTTGGATACCATTCTATTTATAAAGCGGTTAAACAGCTTGTTGATGAAAAGGTTATTGTGAAATGCCAAGAAGGTTATCATTTATCAGAGGAATGGGTTATGGAGAATTTAAGTTTTTTGGAGAAGCTTAAAGAGCATATTAATGAGACTAAAGGATTTAGCCATGAAGCTTGTGATTTTTCGGTTTTTGAGTTTGAGAATATAAAGAAGCTTAATGATTTTCTTAGAAAGGTTGAAAATGAACATATGTCTGTGTTTAGTAAGGATAAGAAGTCTACAATAATACGGGTGGTTCACCATTGTTATAATTATTTACTACAACCTGCGCAGGAGCTTGCATATATAAGGAAGCTTAAGGAAAATAATATAGATTTAAAGATTCTTTGTTATGGAAATACACCATTGGACAAGTGGACTAAGGATGCTTTGGAGAAGTTTGGGGCGGTTATGAAGATAGGAGCGAATGCAGGAAGCATTACAAGCAAAAAGGTATATGAGGATTTTGTTGTTGATATTTTTTTTGATAAGAAGTTTCTTGATATTCTTAATGAGGTTTATTCTAAAGCTGAGTCTGTTAACGATTTGGACCCGAGCAACTTGTTTGAGAAGTTGATAAATACTAATTATAAGATTAATGTGATACTTTATAAGAATAAGGATATTGTGAAGAATATTAGAGATAGAACTTTGGGGTTTTTTGAGTAGGGGTGTGTTCTGAATATATAGTTTTGATGTTAGTAAAGTTTATATATTTCTGAGTTTAGGAATGACTGGGTTTAATTGGCAATTAAAAAGTTAGTGAGTGTGCTATACTTTTTTCTAGTTGTAGGTATGTTGAATTTTGTTGTTGGATTTGAGGAGTATGAATCTAATCCATATTTTGCTTCAGGTGAACTTACGGTTTCAGATACCTGCACTTGCGTCCCGAATAATATTAATGGAGTTCCATCTCCTGAAGGGTGCTGGCCTTATGATGGGTGTTTAGGAGATGGAAGCGGACCATGTGATGATGGGATTGATAATGACTGCGATTGTAAGACTGATTGTTATGATCCTAGTTGTGGACTTGATTGTGATGATTGCAGTGGGACATGTGATGATCCTAATTGCGCGGGACTTCCGTTAGGACCTGGTGGAGAGGTTTGTTCTCCAGGAGGAGAGCCTGTTGAATTTTGTGTGGATGGGTTTGATAATGATGCTGATGGTTATGTGGATGAGTGTGATGCAGATTGTAATGGAGAGGAGAATATTCAAAGTTCTGATATTGCACCTTATTATTCAACTACAGAGGTTTGCGATGAGTATGATAATGATTGTGATGGAAGTGTGGATGAGGAAGGAGTTTGTGACTCTAGCTGCAGTTCTGACTCAGACTGTGGAACTAATGGATGGGTAGGGTATTCTTCCTGTATTTATGATGATGCTTATCAATATTATAGGACTTATACCTGTAATGATGCAAGAGGTGTTTCTTCTTATTGTACACATGAAGATACACAGCAAAAAAAGTCTGAGTGTTATGATGAGTATAGCTATTGTGATGATTGGGATGGGAATTATTGTAAGGATGGTGATGCTTATAAATCTAGGGAGTGCAGAGAGCAGGGCTGTTTAAGGGGGGCTTGTTATGGCACTGCTTATACTGATGAACAGTTAGTGGAAGATTGTGATTATGGTTGTGGGGAAGGAAAATGTTTAAGACATTGTGAGAATGGAATTTGGGATGGTGATGAGGAAGGGGTTGATTGTGGTGGAAGTTGTAATCTGGATTGCTGTGATAATGGTTATCAGGATGAGGATTTAGGTGAGGAGGGAGTTGATTGTGGAAGGGATAATTGTGATTTCTCATGTGTAGTGCCAGTGCTGCTTGTGCATGGGTATCTTATAAGAGATCCTTTGAATGTATGGGAAGATATGA
>JASMCJ010000065.1 GCA_030753365.1 Candidatus Woesearchaeota archaeon | reverse complement strand
TTTATATATAACCTCAAAAATACTCATAAAAATGAACGACGAGAATAAACAAGAAGAAATGAGTTCTGAGGAAAGTCCACTTTATGAAATAGTACGAAAAGTAATTTCTGAAATGAAGGACATTGAACAAGAAGAGATAAGTCCTGACAGTAACCTAGTAACTGATTTAGGTATTGATAGTCTTGATATATATGGAATTATATATTATATTGAAGAAGAGTCAGGAATAAGTATTCCAGATGATAACATTTTTAGTTTTGAAACTGTTGATGAATTAATAGGATATATTGGGCGGAATCATAACCGCTGAAGATTAAATCTCTTTAAACATAAATCCTTACTAAAAGCCTATAACCCTAGATTTACTCAAAACATCTTCAACCAGCTTATCAACGTCAAACAAAGCTTCATTCTTCTCTAATAATTTTACATCAGCTTTCAATGTAGGGTGTTTAGCTAAAAAATAGCTGCAACAGTCTCCATAAGGCATTGCTGATATTTCATATGTGCCAATTCTTTTAGAAATTTCTATGATTTCTCTTTTATCAAGCCCTATTAGAGGAGAAAGAACATGCTTATCCAAACCAGTATATGTTGCTTCAAGGTTTTCAAAGGTTTGCGATGCTACTTGTGAAAGGCTGTCTCCAACTATCAAAAATTTTGCTTTATTCATTCCTGCTACTTCAGAAGCTATTTTCAACATAAACCTTCTGTAAACCAGCATTCTTAGCTTTGAGTTAACCTTCATAATGATTTCTTTCTGAAGACTTTCAAAAGGAACAATATACAATTTTGTCTTAACCTGAAACTTTGATAACTGCTCTGCCAGCTTTGTTATTTTGCTTTCCACAGATGAGGATGCCTGGTTCTTGTTATGGAAATGAACAAGGATTACTTCACAACCTCTTTTCATCATTAGATAAGCTGCAACAGGGCTGTCAAACCCACCTGATAACAATGCAACAACCTTCTGCTGAGGATTTGTTGGAAGACCTCCAACGCCTTTGATATCTTCATTAGAGATGTAAGCAGACTTTTTTGATAGTTCAATCTTTAGCATTATATCAGGGGATTTCATCTTTACTTTTTTGTTAAGAGCTTTGATTATCACTTCTCCTAACTTAGAGTTAAGTTCCATTGAATTTAATTCAAAACCTTTGTCATGCCTTACAGCGTTTACTTTGAACGAATCATACTCTTTATCTTCTAAGAAATTTATAGCTTCTTTCTTCAATGAATCAAGGTTTAGTTCAACCCTTTTTGCTAATGAAAAATAAGCAATTCCAGGTATTTGCGAGAGAGCTTCCTTTATTTTTGATATGTTTGCTTTTCCATCAATTTCAATAGTAATATGCCCAGACTCACGAAAGCAGGACTTCATTAAACTCTTTAATTTTATCTCAATGTTACTAATCAAGAGCTCTTCAAAGCTGCCCCTATTCTTTCCTTTAAGGCCTATTTCATCATAATGGATGATTATATAGTCATATATCATAATATATTAAGAAATGGAGCTTTTAGTTATATATTTAACGGAGAAAAAAAGGAAAATAAAGAAAAAAAAGGTTTAAATTACTTAACTAATTCAGAATATTCATCTACAACATCTCCCACAAACTTGTTCATGCCTTCTATTGTCTTGGAATGCATTAACAATTCTTTGATTACACCAAAAGGTAATGTTGCAATATCTGCTCCCACTAAAGCAGCTTCTCTTGCCTGCCTTGCACTCCTTATGCTTGCTGCCAGAACTTCTGTTTCTGTTATGTTCTGCACATTAAAAAGCTCAGATATCTGCGCTATCAAGTCAACACCTGAGACAACACCATTGTCTTCCATAAACTTATCTTCTTTCTTCGTGCCTTCAGCAGGGAAATAATCAGTTTTCTCAAAAGAAATATTATTATTAGTTCTTATGAAATCATCAACTCTGCCTGCAAAAGGGCTTACAAATTTTGCTCCAGCTTTTGCAGCTAACAAAGCCTGCTCAGGTGTGAAGATTAAAGTGCAGTTTACTGGTATGCCAGCATCAGATAGTTCTTTTACTGCCTTGATGCCATCAAATGCTGCTCCGGATTTATCATCAAGCGCAGGATTAACTGGTATCTTGATATAAACATTGCCTGCAACAGGATTAAACTTCTCATACAATCTTTTGCCTTCTTTTACCATATCTTCATGGCTTGTTCCAATCACTTCAAGGCTTACAGGCGTTCCTTTTGCCAACTCTAATATCTCTTTGATATAAGACTCCATGTCAACCTTTTCCCCTTTAGCCTTAAGCTCATCAACAATCTTCTTAATAAGGCTTGGATTGGTTGTTACACCATCTAGAATGCCTAAAGAATATGCTTCCTTAATTTCTTCCAACTTTGCTGTGTCTATGAATATTTTCATTAGTTATCACCCATTGCTTTTAATGATTTCAAGCACCTCTTTCTTCTTCTCTTCCATCCTTTTCTTTGTTCTTGCTTCAAGATTAAGCCTTAACAATGATTCTGTGTTAGATGGCCTTACATTGAACCACCAATCATCATATTCAACTGAAACACCGTCAAGTGTAGAAACTTTTCCATCACTGTATTTTTCTTTAAGTTTTTCCATAATTCCTTCTTTATTATCTACTTTTGAATTGATTTCACCTGAATGAAAATATTTTCTAAGCGGCTTTACTATTTTTGATATGCTTCCATTCTTTGATATCTCATCCATAATAATTAAAGCAATTATCAAAGGAGTTTCAAAAAAGCCATACTCTGTTTTAACAAAAAAGTGACCGGAAGATTCGCCTGCAAATTCTGCCCCTTCTTCAATAGCCTTCTTTTTTATTAGGGAATGGCCCACTTTTGTTACTATAGGAGTTCCTCCATTCTCAACTATCATATCTTTTGTTATCATGCCAGGCCTTATGTCATAGCAGATTTTAGAGTTAGGATGATGTCCTAGCACAACTCTAGATATAATGCCTCTTATTATGGCCGGTTCAATTAAGGTTCCTTTGTCATCAACAAAGAATATTCTGTCCCCATCACCATCAGTTGCTATGCCAAGATCTGCTTCCTCTTCAACAACTTTTTTCTTCAGGTCTTTTACATTCTTTTCCTGAAAAGGATCCGCCTGATGCGCTGGGAAAGTTCCGTCAAGCTCAAAGTTCATCTTAACAAGCTCACAGGGAATGTTTTTGAAAAGCTCTTCAATGTCAAGAGCGCCCATTGAGTTTGCTGTGTCTGCAACAACTTTTAATGGCTTTATAGGAAAGTCATAGAATTTCAAAGAGTATTGCACAAGCTCCGGAAGAACATCTTCTTTTTTTGATACATTGCCTTTTTCTTTTGGCTCTGAAAAATTATCTTTTAAACAGATTTCTTTTATCTTATCCAAGCCATTCTCTAAACCAACAGGAAAAGCTTTCGCTCTTACTACTTTTATCCCATTGTATTCTTTAGGATTATGCGATGCAGACACCTGAAGGCCGCCATCATAACCATACTTTGCAACTGCATAATAGAATGTTGGCGTTGAAGAAAGCCCAATGTCAACAACATCTGCCCCTTCATCTGTTATGCCTTTGATAACCTCTTTTGATAATGAAGGTGATGATAAACGCATGTCTCTGCTTACCACAACTGTAAGTTTGCTTTTATTAGAATCTTCTTTTTTTAATAACTTAATAAAAGCTCTGCCTATTTTATAGGCTTTATCCTCATCCAAATCATCTGGATATACTCCTCTTATATCATAAGCTTTGAAGATTTCCATAATATCTCACCCCATTAAGGGTAGAGATATATAAGGGATATAATAAACTTATTCTTTTGGAGTATACTGGTTAAACTCACATCTTCTTATTCACATAAAATGTTGAGATTCCTTTTGTTAATACCATCACTCCTAGAATCACAGCAATAGACCAGTCAAATGGCAGTCCACTGACTGTTATTCCTCTGTTTTGGTATGTCTGCAATAAAGCAACTCCAACCAAAGCAAGCACTGCTGCAAGGGATACATTCCTTTCAATGATTAAATGATGCAGGTTCTGCCTTTCATCATGGAACTTATGCAAAGATGTCATTATATGGACTGCATCAATTATCAATATGCCCATCAAAACCCACATTATACTCATCTTAGTGGTTTCAGGTATTGGCATTGAAGCTGTCCCCATAAATAAAGCTACAAAGACTACTACATAAACCCAGCCTTGCCATGTCCTTGGCCTTAATCCCCAGCCAAATATTCTGTACGTGAACCATTCTGGTTTTCCTATCATTTTTTATCACCTTTATATTTCTTAATGTGTCAGAAATATACCACTAGTTTCATAACCAGTGGACGAAGTCCACAATCCATTTTTGGAAGGTGTTATATTTCTGAGCATGCTCAAGAACCGCCATAAACATGGTATAGCTTACAAGGCTTTGCCTTGCATACCACCTATCTATGACGAACGGTTCTTGACAATTGCAACAACTAAATAAATAATTGAAGCAGGAATTCCTATCAATCCTGTTATCAAAGCCAAGATAAAGAACACAGGCTCTTCAGCATTAAATAAAGCAGAAACAAGATTATGCAGTATAACAAACACTATGAATAAGACTATTGCTAAGCCAATTAATTTCAATGCTTTTTTTATGTGTTTGTCCATGTTAAACTCCAAACAGGTTTTCAACTTTACATTTGAATTGTTTAGCAAACTTCAATGCCAGTTCTAATGAAGGAACATATTTTCCATTCTCTATTGATATTATTGTCTGCCTTGTGACACTAACCTTATCAGCCAGTTTCTCCTGGCTTAATCCTGCTTTTTTCCTGAAGTTTCTCAGGTTGTTTTTTGTTAATGCCATTGCACATGTAAAGCTAACTATACGTAAAGTAAGCTTTACTATATAAACTTTTTGGAAATCTTTGGGTTTTCGAAGATTAGAAACAAAATATATATAAAAAGCATCTACCCACATTAAACTAATGAAAAAACCAAAGATCTTGCTCAGCCTTACTGTAAGCCTTATCTTAATCACTATACTTGGTTATTATGCTCTTCAAGAAAACATTAGGAAATATCTAAGCTTTTTCTGGAGCAATGATTATTATTTTATTGTTTATTTTTCATTGATTGCTGCTTTTGTGATAATCTTTCTGAAGCTGTTTAAGAAGTTTAATGTGAAGAACAATGTGTTAAAGATTATCTATGGATTAATATTCCTTCCTGCCGTTGTTTTGCCTTTGTTCAAATGTTATTTCAAAGTGCCTTATATCCTCTGCAGGGCATGCCCAAAGAAGTGCCCTTGGGGTGAGCTGGTTCCTTTTATTGTCCCATCATTTTTAGTGCTGAATTTGGATAGAAGGTTCTGGTGCTTTAAGCTCTGCCCTTTTGGAACATTGCAGGATTACCAAAGCAAAGTATCAAAGAAGAGGATAAAGTTGCCAGGATGGTTGAAGAATCTTAGATATCTTGTTTTGTTGTTTACAGCTATTGTAGTATTGAGCTTAATATTCAAGCCTGACTTTTATTTTGGATTGTTCATAGGAACTTATGAGTTTTATTTAATAACTGCTTTAGTTTCTCTAGTTATTTTTATTTTAGCATTCTTTATCCCAAGGTTATGGTGCAATTATTTTTGTCCAATAGGATGTGTTGGAGATTTGGCGTTGAAGGCTGAATCAAAGATAAGATAAAAATCCCAACCATCGAAAAGCAACGAGGAATTTACAACAATTTAAATAAATAAACAATCATAACTTTCTGTATGGGGGAAGAAGAGAATAATCCTGTAAATAAGCTTCTAAAGAAGAAGATATCAAGAAGAGAGTTCCTTAAGTACAGCTTTATAGGAATAGGCGGGTTGGCAACTTCTGCTTATGGCTATAACCACTTGTTCAGCAGAAGCTCAGGTTCATTGCCTGATATTTTTCCAAATTCTGCTCCTGATACTTTATGGAAATGGTCTAAGGAAGCATTGTACTATAAGCAAATAAATGAAAACGTCCAATGCGAACTATGCCCTCATAAATGTAGTTTAGCACCTGATGACAGGGGAATATGCAGGACAAGAGTAAATAAGGACGGCAAGCTCTATTCTCTAGCCTATGGCAACCCATGTTCTGTGCATGTTGACCCTATTGAAAAAAAGCCATTGTTTCATTTCCTGCCCTCATCTTCAATCTTTTCTATTGCAACAGCAGGCTGCAACCTAAGATGCCTTAACTGCCAGAACTGGCAGATATCACAGTTCCAGCCAGAAGAAACTAACAACTATGACCTAATGCCAGAAACAGTTGTAAACGCTGCAATACAGAAGAATTGCAAATCAATTGCTTATACTTATTCAGAACCTGTAATCTTCTATGAGTATATGTATGACACATCAAAGATAGCTAAACAGCAAGGGCTTAAGAATGTAATGGTTACCGCCGGCTATATTAATGAAAAGCCTTTCAGGGATTTGTGTAAGGTGATAGATGCTGCTAACATTGACCTTAAAGGCTTTAGTGAGAAAATCTATAACAAACTAAACGGCGCAACCTTAGAGCCTATCCTTAACACTCTAAAAATAGCAAAAGAAGAGAAACTTTGGTTTGAGATGACTAACCTTATAGTGCCAACCTGGACTGATAACCTGGACATGATAAGGGAGATGTGCCAATGGCTTCATAAGAATGGGCTTGATGATTATCCATTGCATTTATCAAGATTCAGTCCAATGTATAAGCTTACGCATATCCAGCCAACACCAATCAATGTTTTGAACAATGCAAGAAAGATTGCAATGGATGAAGGCTTGAAGTACGTCTATATTGGGAATGTTCCAGGCACTGAGGCTGAGAACACTTTTTGCCCCAGATGCGGCAGGATAGTAATCGGAAGGAAAGGTTATTTAATTACAGAAAAGAATCTAAGTAATGGAAACTGTAAGTTCTGTGGTTATAAGATAGCTGGGGTCTGGAATGTTTAGGATTATCTTATCGCCAAAAGGCTGACTTCATATAATACTATTAAAGGCAGAGCAATGATAACCATAGTAATTATATCAGGCGGAGTAATCAAGGCAGACATTAGGAAAATAAGCACATAAACATGGCTTCTATATTTTTTAAGCTGTTTTAAGCTTATAATATTTAGCTTGTTTAGAAGAACAAGCAAGAGGGGCAGCTGAAAGACTAAAGCAGAGCCAAGGCAGCTTAATATTACAAAGTTGATAAACTCTTTGATGCTCCAGACATTTTCCACAACACCTGTAGAAAGGTTGCCTAAGAAATATATTGCAATAGGAAGGAATATAAAATATGCAAAAGAGATTCCTAACACAAACAACATAAAGAATGCTGGAAGTATAAACTTTATTGCATCTCTTTCTCTTCTTCTTAAGCCAGGGATTATGAATACTAAAGCCTGATAGATTATAATAGGTATTGTTATAATTAATGATATTATAAACCCAATTCTTATCTGTGTAAGGATGTATTCAACCGGTGTTAACCCAATGATCTTAACATTCTCTATAAGTATCAAATCATTTATTATTATTTTAATGAAATAGTTGGATAGAGAAAAGCCAATGACAAAGAAGAGTAATAGAAAGATGATGATGATAAGGAATCGTTTTCTTAGTTCATCCAGATGTTCATATAGGTGTAGCTTCATATATTAACCTCGCTATCACCTCTTTTATTAGCTCCACTAAACACTTAACCCTGTAATTTCTTAGGCTTCCTTTTACCAGCCATGCCTTCCCTGTAAGCATTCACACTTTCACCAACTGACCTTGCCAGTTCTGGGAGCTTTTTAGGTCCAAATAAAACCAATACTATTACAAGAATAACTAATAATTCAGGCATACTAATCATATAATCACCCCAAGAAATAGTTTAGTTAATGTAAGATATAAATGTTTTGGTTATTTATAAAGTTTGAATGAAATGAAAACTTTACTAAATTAGAGAAAATTTTTATTTTCTCGTTATGCTTTAAGCTTAACAACAACCCCGCTAACCAAATTTAATATTCCAACAAGCAAGCATACCTTGAATATACCAATCAAAGGTATCAACAACGCTGAAGTAAGCAGTGCGCCAAGGCATGCGCCAATAAGGTCTGCATTATAAAGCAGAGCTGCTGTTTCTCTCACTTTATCTTTAAAGAACAGTTTTGAAGCTAAGGGGAATTCCATTCCTACAAGGATTGCTATAATGATTGTGAATAGTGGCAGTATTGTGTGTGAAGATATTGTAACCAAAAAGCTGTTCTTGATTCTGCTTAATAAGAATAAGATAATCGGAACTAAAAGAGAACAAAAGAATAAGGAGTATTCTATTCTAACAAACTCTTTTTTCCCCATGTTTTCTATTTTTTTATTCATATAGTATGAACCAAGCACAAGACCTATCATAAAAGCTGTTATGATTATTGAGAGCTTTGAATAAACATAGCCATAGAGTATCTGGAATCCTATAAGAACAACCACTTCAAGCGCTGCTGCTGAGAATCCTGTTGTAAAGAGCGCAAAAGGAATTGGCTTTATTCTAAGCAAGTAAAGGAACATGAAGATAACAATGATTACTAAAAGGCCTATGTCTAATCTGAAATTCCTTAGCCAGTATAATAAGTGATAGTAATATGTTATTGGCTTGAAGTCCTCGTTGGGCTTTGTGTCTTTTATTAATGAGTTTTGTATATAATCAATCCTGTCAGGGGTTAGCTTTCCCTTTAGATAGTATTCATTTACATATTTTGTATCGATTTCCTTATTTTTAATCAAGCTGACTATGTCATAAGTTAGCTCTTTATCAGAAGCAATAAAGTAGTTTTTGTCTCCAGGGATTATTAGTATATTTTTGAAGTATGGCTTTAATGTATTGTATAAAGCTGAGTTCAGCTTTCTTGTTTCAGTGTTAAGATAGTTCTCTGATGATACCAAGCTTAATGAGAGGATTCCATCCTTGTTTAGAGTTCTCTTGGCTTCATTGAAGAATTCTGAAGTATAAAATCTGTTGAACTGTACAGTGCTGGGACTAGGAAGGTCAATTATTATAACATCATATTTTTCATCTGTCTGCTTTATGAATAACCTTGCATCTTTGTTAATAATATTTACATCAGTGCCAATGTTATTGGTATATTTTCTACCAAGCTCAATAATTTTAGGGTCAAGTTCAAGGTAGTCTATATTTTCTACACTGTACTTTTGGATTTCACTTATAGTCCCTGAGACTCCACCGGAGATTAATAATATTTTCTTAGGATTTTCTGCGTTGGACATCGAATAATGCACTGTTTCTTCATTAGATATTGTATTCTCTGTAGTGAACAATGTTAAGCCATTTTCATAGAAGTTTAACTGGCCTGCTGTGTCTGTTACAACAAGGTTTCCATAAAGCGTGTCTCCATAGAATAACAGCTTCTGGTTTTTATACTGCTGTTGCCTTGTTATCCTTTCAAAGTCAAAGCTAAAAAATAAAATAGAAGACAATATTATAAGAAATAAGATAAAGGCTTTCTTGGTTGGCCTGGACAGCAGAAAAGCTGCTGAAAGGTTGATTACCATAAGAAAGAAAACCATTTGGAAAGCTGTGAGCAGATATATGAAGATAAAACTGAACAAGATTCCTCCTAAGATGTCTCCTATATTATCTATGAAATAAACTTTACCTATTGAAGTATGGCTCTCCTCTTTTGAGAAGATACTGCAGACAAAGGTCAACAGGAAGCCTGATATTAAGCAGTAAGGCAGAAGGATAAATAGTGTGCTAAGGAATGTCTGTGTAATGCTAAGCATCTCACCAGGCAGGAAGAAAATGTTTCTAAGGTTTCTTATAATCATTAGATAAAAGAAAGGCAGAAAAGCAATTATAATCTGCAGAAAGATTAACATGGATATCTTTCTTCTTTCAAAATATTTGCCAAGGTAAGCACCTATGCCTGTGATGAAGAGCCAGTTTGCTAGTATGATGCCAAATATGAGTTCATTGCCATAAAACACTATAAGAAACTCCCTTATTGCAATGATTTGTGTGATGATTGAAGATATGCCAAGGGCTGTTACTGATAAAAATAGGTATTTCTGCCTTTTAGTCTCAATAAATCTCATCAAAGTGAGTTAGAGAAGATTAGTATTTATAGTTTATTATATGCTGTTTAAAGAATTCTAAACAAGCTTTATAAACAAAGTTGGTTTTCATTGAGTATAATAAACTAAAATGGCCTACAAGAACTAATAATAACAGTTACAAATCAAATGTTAGACAACCAATTTAAGGAAATAGAATTCCCTAATGGCAAAAGATATAGGTTTGTTCCAGAATCATCTACGATAAGGGAATATGGCATAGATTTTCCCTCAGAATTTCTTGATAGGAACCTGCTAGTTACAGGTTTTATGTGCACAGGCAAGTCAACATTAGTAGCTAAGGCTCGTGGATATGATTCAGCTTTAGAATCAAAAGAAAGCTTCTCAGTAATAGGGGACTTTACAAAAGACCAGGAGATATGGTATGATAATCCTGTGGTTAAAGAACTCCTAGAAGGGAAACATAAAGTTGCAGAAACACATCTTTTATTTTACATAGGCTATAGACATAATGGAACAGAGATACCAGTATTTGTTCATCATCATCCAATATATGAAAGAAACTATTCTGAATTAGAACTAGACCTAACCTATCTATCAATAACCAAATCTATTAAAGAAAAGATTTTACTTGAATTCAGGCTCTTTGAACCTAATGAATTAATAAGATTAATGAGAAAAAGGCATGACAAAGAAAAAACAGCGCCAATTGAAGAGAGACATACATATTACCCTAACCTTACTCCCGAACATATAAAGAAAGGAGAATATTTACTAATTCAGACTGCTGATTATTTCTATCAGAAAGGATTGGATGTATACTTAAGAGATAGCTTTAGTTGTGTTCCGTTAAGATTTGTAGATAATTAGATTGATATGTCTATAGTTTTTTTGCGACTATCAAAAACCAAATAAGACCCTCTACCAAAATAAAAATATAAAAACAAAAAAATAACCTAAAAAGGTTTTATCATTTCTTCTTCTTAGCAGCTTTCTTCTTTCTTGTGCCGCCTCTCTTCATCTTTGCTTCGCAGACGTCACCCTTCTTGTCGATGTAGTATAGGAATCCATTCTTTCTTTTTATTCCTGTTTTAGCAACAACTTCCTGTTTTTTGCTAGTCTTTTTCCCTGCTCTTTTCATCTGTACTCTGGCAACATTGCCTTTTTTGTCCAAGAAGTAAAGATATCCTTTTGCTCTTTTTACTCCACACTTATTTACAACTTTTCCCATTTATACCCCCTCTTATATATTTTATACTTATTTTGAATTAACTTACTTATATATTTTACGATTTTTTGAGAGAAAAAACCTACATTTTCTCTACAATTTCGCCTTCAGGCTCTTTTTCAGAGAAAACTCTTGATTGAAACCTATAAACCTTATTGTTTAAATCTCTCCATGCATCATTTGACAGGCCTGCCTTTCCACAAAGATTTTCTAAGAAAGTCTTAGCATCCCACTTATACTCAACTGCTACAATAGGTAATAATAACCCTGAATTAAAACTGTTTCTTATTATCAATCCATCCTTGCCTATTTCTATAATATTAAGATATTCTTCAGGCTCTTTAACCTCAACTAATTCAGGCAAAGTGAGCACTGAAAGCTCAATCCTAACATCTTTAAACTCTTCTTTTGTTAGAGGTAAGAACCTTGGATCAGAAAAAGCCGCGCTTTTAGCAGCGTCAACAACAGCTTGATATAAAGGCAGCACCGGCTCAGGAAAGCCTATACAACCTCTCAGCTCATCATCCATATAAAGCGTAACAAAAACTCCCTGCTTTTCTGAATACTTTTCTTTTACTGACTCATCAACATTTATTTCTTTTTTATCAAAAAATTCAGAAATAGAACTCCTTGCAAGCTTAATCAATGATTTTCCATCATCAAGAGTTAGTTTCATCTTGAAACAAGATTCTTATACTGCTTTTGCAAATTCTTTCTCTAGGTCATCTGCAACTTTTTTAAGCCTCTTAGCAGCATCTATTAAGGCTGTTTTAGGCTCCTTTTGGCT
>JASMCJ010000064.1 GCA_030753365.1 Candidatus Woesearchaeota archaeon | reverse complement strand
AAGAAAAAGGGTTGTTATAATCAGTTAAGCTTATAAATACAGATATATATAGGGTTATAAAATGACTTCATGGAAAGTAAATCAGCTTGAAAAACAGCCAGTTCTGAGGAATCCTATCTTTATAGAAGGGTTGCCAGGCATTGGAAATGTTGGAAAGGTTGCAGTGGATTTTATTATAGAGAAACTGGAGGCTAAGGAGCTGTATGAGTTTTTTTCATATACTATGCCGCATTCAGTGTTTGTTAATGAGGAAAATTTAGTGGAACTGCCATCTATTAAGGTATATTATGTCAAATTGGCTAAGAACGATTTGTTATTGTTAACAGGGGATGTGCAGCCTACTGATGAGGTCAGCTCGTATGACTTTTCTGAGAAAATCTTGGATATTGTTGAAACGTTTAAGTGCAAAGAAATCGTGACACTGGGAGGGATTGGCTTAGGGGAGATTCCTAAGAAACCTAAGGTGTATGCTACTGCTAATAACTCAAATATTGTTAAGAGGTATAAGAAACTGGGTAGCTTTAATGAGAACCTGTATGGTGTTGTTGGCCCTATTGTGGGAGTGACAGGACTTTTATTGGGGCTTGCTGATAAGAGGAAGATTGGGGCTATATCGTTCTTAGCTGAAACGTATGGGCATCCGATGTACTTGGGAGTTAAAGGCGCAAGAGAGATTTTGAAGATACTTGAGAAAAGGTTTGAACTAGGGATTAACATGAATGAGATTGATAAAGAGATTGACCAGTTGGAATCAGACCTGCTTAAGAGGACTAAGGATATCAGTGATGTTTCAAAGCAGACTGCTATTAAGAAACTGAAAGGCAAATTAGGCGGAGAAGGTATTGATTATATAGGTTAAGTTTTTAAATAAATTAGCAATATAAGGTATATAAACGCGTAAATTATGAAAATGGATGAAGAGAAGAAACCTAATTTGCTTTTTAAGCTCAAAAGATTTATTATAGAATGCAAAAGAGTTTTAAAGGTTACTAAAAAACCATCTAATACAGAGTTTAAGACTATTGTTAAGGTGAGCGGGTTAGGGATGATTGTTATTGGATTGATTGGATTTATTATACAAACTATAAAGCAATTATTTTTTACATAAAAATGGCAGAAGAAGAAAATAAACCTAAAGGACCTTTAGATGATTCTGAGACTAAACCAGAGAGTGAGGTATCAGAAGAGATAGAGGAAAAGAAGGTAGAAGAAGAGAAAAAACCTGATACAGAAGATAATAAGGCAGGAGAAGAAAAGCCACAGCACATATTTGCGCTGAGGACTACTGCTAATAGGGAAGATCAGGTTATGGATTTTGTTAGTTCTAATGCTGTTAAGAAAAAGTTAGAGGTTTATTCTGTTATTAGGCCGCATGGTATGAGAGGCTATATTTTTATTGAAGCGGCTTCATTGAATGATGCTGAACAGGCTGCGTTTAATGTTCCGTATGCAAGAGGAGTTCTTACAAAGGAGATTGATTATAAGGAGATTGAGCATATGCTTGAACAGGTTAAGAAGGATGTTAATATTAAGAAGAATGATATTGTTGAGATTATAGCAGGACCTTTCAAGAGAGAGAATGCAAAGGTTACAAGGATTGACCAGACTAAAGGAGATGTTGTGGTTGAGCTGCTTGAAGCTGCTGTCCCGATTCCTATTACTGTTAAACTGGATTCTGTGAAGGTTATCAGAAGGGAAGGGGAAGAAGATGATGATGAGTAGTTTATTGTGATTTCTTATTTTTCTTTCAGAAAACTCATATAACACCGTTATATGAAATCGAGAAAAAAGCCATTTTAGATAGGGCAAAAATAGAAAAATATATGTGCTACTGCATAGTTACATAATTATTATAATGAACCAAGCTGAATTTGTAAATATACATATAATACAATTAGCATATGTTCAAATTGAAGGTTATATTTAGGGTATAAATGAAACTTTATCTGAATTAGCGAAATCTCATGATCTTAATTACAATCCTTTTGAATTTAAAAAATATACTTTTAAATAAATCTATTTTTGTTTTTGCCCTTTATTCTTTTATTTTATTGAACTTAGTTAATAATATATGGCATTTTCAAAAATTCGAAAATCCTAAAAACTCCTTTAAACAACAAACTATTTAAACATCTTTGGAAATACATTCTGTATGGAAGATAACTATGAGAAAGCTGGCAAGATTGCTAGAGAAGTGTTAGAGTATGGCAAGTCATTAATTAAGAAGGATACACTTCTATTAGATGCAACTAATAAAATAGAAGCTAAAATATTTGAATTAGGAGCTAAACCTGCATTCCCAGTTCAGATTTCTATGGATGATATTGCTGCGCATTACTGTGCTCCTCCTGATGATGAGACTGTTTTTAGCAATCAATTAGTTTCTTTAGATGTTGGTGTTCATGTTGATGGTTTTATAGGTGATAATGCATGCACTATAGACCTTTCAGGAAAGAATAAAGAATTAACAGAAGCTTCAAGGAAGGCTTTAGATAATGCAATTAAAATTACACAGATCGGAACCACTTTAAGTGAAATAGGCAAGACTATACAAGAAACCATAGAAAGCTATGGGTTTAAGCCTGTGAAGAATCTTTCAGGGCATGGATTAGATGAATATAATATACATTCTTTTCCTACTGTGCCTAATTATGATACAGAAGATGATACAAAGTTAGAAAAGGGTCAAATAATCGCAATAGAACCGTTCGCAACAAAAGGTGTAGGATTAATACATGAGAAAGGGTTGCCTAATGTGTTTTCTATAAATGAGATTAAGCCTGTGAGAGTGCCTTTTGTAAGGCAGATACTTAACAAGATAGAAGAATATAATGGGTTACCATTCACTAAGAGATGGCTTGGTTCTTCACTGCCAAAGGTTAATCTTGCATTAAACCAGTTTAAAAAGTTGAAAATATTAAAAGAATATCCACCTTTAGTGGAAAAAGAAAATGGGTTAGTAAGCCAAGCAGAGCATACTTTGAAAGTAGATGATAAGGTTAAGGTTTTGACTTTATGAGTAATTTATTTATAGAAGAATGATAGCAGTGTATCGTGTGCTTTCCCAATGTCCTTTTCTTTAAGGATGATCATGAATTCTGGTAAACAGCTGATTGTTTCATCAACATCAATATTGTTTATAGAAATTTCATTTAATATTGTAGATCTTATACCTCTTACGTTAACATAATCTCCTGTAAAGTGGATGTTAATCTCCGCAAGATTCTCCACTATGTCCGTTACATAGCTTTTATTTACTAATGATAGGATCTCATCCTTCTTTGAATGGTCAACTAGTATCTTGAATCTCTCTCTGCCTTCTACAATCCTAAGGACTTCCCCTACACTTGGATTGATGATATTAAGGATTTTTGGCAAAGTTTTTGCAAGGAATGAAAAGTCTCTTTCAAGAGTGATAAAAACAAGCCTTGATTTCGTGGAAATCTTTGATAATTTCAATATTTTTTCAACTTCTGCCAGTTTAAGTTTTGTTACATCAATATGAAATAAGGTGATGATTAATTTTTCTTTTTTAAACCTTCTCAATTCTAATCTTAGAAATCCTATGGCCTTTTCGTTCTTCAATTCTGAGCCTAAATTTTCTGTATTTGATTTCTTCGCCTTGTTTAGGGATTTTTCCAGTATGATGAAGGATGAAACCGCTTATGGTGTCATAATGCCCGCCTTTGATGTTCATCTTGAGCTTTTCATTGATTTCGTCAATGTCTGTTTTTCCTTCTACTACCCAGACATTCTTTTTTGTTTTTCTGATTCCAGGGATGTGCTTTTCAGTTTCGTCTCTTATTTCACCAACTATTTCTTCCAATATGTCTTCTAAGGTGATTATGCCTGTGAAGGAGCCATGTTCGTCTATTACAATTGCCATCTGCTCTTTCCTTTTCTGGAACTGTCTGAGAAGGCTGCTAATCCTTTTTGTTTCAGGCACAAAGTAAGGAGTTTTCATTATCTTGCTAACTTTAAGGTTTCTGTTCTTGCTTCCAATGTATTTTATCATGTCCTTGAGATAAACTATGCCTATAATATTGTCTTTATGATTGCCATAGACTGGCAGTCTGGAGTAGTTTTTCTTTTGGATGAGTTTTATTGCATCATGCACTTTTGATTGAGAGTTTACCATAATTAGGTCTGTTAAAGGTGTGATTATCTTACTGACATTGGTGTTGTCAAATTCAAAGACGTTGTTTATTAGGTTTTTCTCTATTTTTCTTATTGAACCGCCTCTTTCTGCGTCTTTTATTATAGTCATGATTTCTTCTTCAGTGATTGACTTTTCTGAGGAAGGGATTCCAGTGATTTTCATGAATTTGTTGATGGATTTGTCAAGAACAAACAAAATAGGGGTGAATACTATGCTCATGTACCATACAGGAATAGCAGTCAATTGAGATATGACTTCATTGTTCTTGGCGGCAATGGATTTAGGAGTTATTTCACCAAAGATTAGGATGAATAGGGTTGTTACACCTGTTGCTATGGCAATAGCATAATCCTGGAAGAGCTTTAGCATAAAAGCAGTGGTTATTGCTGAGGCAAGAATGTTTACAAGGTTGTTGCCGATTAGAATTGTTGCAAGCATTCTTTGAGGGTTGTCTTTGAGCTTTTTGATGAATAAGGCTCCAAACCTCTTCTTCTTTAGCATATGCTTGACTTTAATGTCTGTGAGGCTTATTAGGGCTACTTCAGAGCCTGAAAAGAAGCCAGATAGGAATAATAAGAATATCAGAGAGATAATGTCCAGAGTCCACCCCATTTTTTTAAACCAAAATGTTCTATGTATAGAGGGTTTAAAAGGTTTTCTATAAGAGAAACAAAAAGACTTTAAAATAATACTTCATTCTTTAGGGTTATGGAAAGCATGAAGCAGGATATTCAGATAAAGGAAGCTATTGAGAAGAAATCAGGAGATGTTACTATACATGGATGGGTTCATAGAGAGAGAGAGAGGGAGTAATGCATTAAAGTTTATCCAATTAAGAGATTTTTCAGCAATTATACAGTGTGTTATTGAAAAAGAGATTGTTGGTGAAGAGAAGTTTAAGACTGCTGATAAAATACAGGTGGAGTATTCATTAAGAATATTTGGTGAAGTTAGAGAAGAGCCAAGGTCACCTGTTGGTTATGAGATTCATGTTAAAGATTTTGAAGTGGTTGGAGAGAGTAATGAGTTTCCTATTGGTAAGGATTTTTCTGAGGAATATTTATTGGATGTTAGGCATCTTTGGCTGAGAAGCAGAAAGATGACTGCAATTATGAAGGTTAGGAGTACTGTGTTTGGGGCTATTCATGATTATTTTAGAAAAAATGGATTCTATGAACACCAAAGCCCTATTTTTATGAGCTCACAGTGCGAAGGTGGAAGTACTTTGTTTAAAGTGAATTATTTTGGGCATCCATTGTTTTTAGCGCAGACATGGCAGTTACATGCGGAAGCTATGATTTTTGCGTTGGAGAATATTTATACTATTGCGCCATCGTTTAGGGCAGAGAAGTCTAAGACTTCAAAGCATTTGACTGGGTACTGGCATGCTGAGATGGAGATTACATGGGCTGATTTTGGTGATGTGATTGATGTGGGTGAAGGACTGATTAAGCATGTTGTTAAGACTGTGCTTGAAGAGAATAAAGCAGAATTGGAGACTTTGAAGAGGGATGTTGAAAAACTCAAACCAATTATAGATAAACCTTTCAAAAGGATGACTTATAATGAGGCTTTAAAAATTTTGAAAGAGAAGTGCAAGATGGAGCTGGAGTGGGGCAAGGACCTTAGAACTTTAGAAGAGGAAGCGCTTACTAAGCTGTATGATGTCCCTATTATTGTTACGCATTATCCTAAGATTGTAAAAGCATTTTATATGAGGGAAGATGAGAAGAATCCTGATGTTGTGCTAGGCTGTGATTTCCTTGCGCCTGAAGGACATGGAGAAATAATTGGAGGCTCGCAGAGAGAGCATGATATTAAGAAGATTATTAAGAGATTAGAGGAGCAAGGAGAAGATATTAAGGATTATGAGTTCTATTTAGATACTAGAAAGTATGGTTCTGTGCCTCATGGTGGGTTTGGGCTTGGTGTAGAAAGATTGGTTAAGTGGATTTGTAACTTAGATAATATTAAGGATGCTATAGCTTTCCCAAGGACTATGCTTAGGTATGGTCCTTAGAACTATCTTGAACCATCCAACAATCTTTTAATCTTAGGAACCATTTCTCCAGCAGCTATTTCTCCTGCTACTATGCAGTGCTGCGCCTTGTCGAATTCTACCATTCTTACTCCCTGAAAGCTTGGCTTTATTATAACATCAACAAATGGGCTTTTCAGCCTTTCTTTTGCAAGCTGGTTTTCAAGAATGTCTAGAGATTTTATGGTGTAATCCACTATTTTTGGGATTTTTCTGCCAGTAAGATAATCTATAATCTTCTTTGTATCCAGCATCCTCCACATAAAATAAGGAATCTTTAATCTCTTTTTTCTGATAAAGCCCTTTAAATATTTTAGTTCTGTGCTTATAAACTTCCTTTCAAATACTTTAACAAATTTAGAGCCCTGCTCAAGATTAGAAAGATTTCCCTGCAGAATGTCTATGCTTAGGTCAACTGCTATGATAATGTCAGCACCCATCTCTTTAACAACATCAATGGGAATAGGGTCAACAAGGTTGCCATCAATAAGCACATTATCATCTATTATAACAGGAGAAAAAACACCTGGAATGGAGAGAGAAGCTCTGGCAGCCAGAGCAACGCTGCCTTTGTTTAGTATGATTTTTTCTCCCTTGTTGATTTCAGTTACTATTATTGATAATGGGGTGGAGAGTTCATCAAAATTCTTGTAGTCAAGTATGGAGCCTAGAAACTTTTCTATTTCCTTTCCAGCAAGGAAGCCTGTTTTAGGGACTGTGAAATCCATAAGCTTCTTTAATTTGGTTGTTTTAATTGTTTCTTCTATCTTGTTAACATTCATGCCTGATGCGTAACATGCGCCTACAACAGCACCTACAGAGGTAGCAGCTATGTAATCTATAGGAATTTTTTCCTTTTCCAATACCTTGAGAACACCTATATGGGATAGACCTCTCACAGAACCAGAGCTTAGCGCAATGCCTACTTTTTTTCTACCTCTTTTTTTCATGTTGGGTTATAAAAATATTTGATGTTTATTAATCTTATTATTTTAGCTTCGAGCTTTTATATTTCTTCTCTTTGTAAGGCTTTAATCTTATTAGTTTGGTGGTTAGGTTGAATTCTTTGATTTTTTGCTTTAACTTGTCAATGAAATGCTCCTGATCATAGCCTAAACAGATTACATCAGGCTTTAGCTGTTTTATTATTCCATATTTGTCTTTTAGGTTGCCTAGAAAGATGTTTTCTGTAATGTTAAGGCTTTTTAGATTGGCTAGCCTTTTGGTTTCGTTGTTTAAAGGAAGTTTTCCTTTAACCTGCTTTACGGTCTTGTCTCTTGAGATTATTATTGTTAGTTTGCCGTGTTTCCTTGCCTGATTGAAGAAGTTGAGATGGCCTGGATGGATTATGTCATATGTTCCGAAGATGAGTACTTTTTGCATAGAAGAATGGTTGTGTATGAGTTAAAATAACTTTCTATAATCCTCTTTCCTTAAACCTACGCAGTCTTCTATATAGATCATATAGGTCATCTATGTCGTATCTATCTGAGTCATGTGGATTAGGCGTTTTCTCTTTTTTAGGTTTTTTATTATTAGGGTTATTTTTCCAGAATGCTTGATTGCCATCTTCGGATTTTTGTGCATATTTGCTTCCGCCACTGAGGTTTTTCATGCGTTCTTCCCTTTTTTGTCTTTTTTGTTCTAATTCTTTTGCTCTTTGTTGTTTTTCTCTCATCCTGCCCCTTTTTGAATAACAGATATAATCTTTTATAGATTGAGTAAGGCCTTTATAGCCTTCTACAACTATTTGTAATCCCCTGTCTAAGCTGTGGTCAAGAGTAGAAAATGCTGAATAGATTACAATATCAATATTTCTTAAAGGAATTGCTTCTGCAGCTATTCCAGAATAAGTTTGGACTCTTTGTGTTAAATTAGGGCTATAAGGTTTTATCATTTTGCAGTACTAAGAAGGGATGAGGTTCAATATTTAAAGTTTACTAAAATTAAAAAAAGGTGCCGGAGGGGTGATTTGAACTCCCGACCTCTACGTGACCCAGTTAATACGTGAGTTAATCATCGACCTAAGTCTCATTGCTCAATTCATATGAGCGTAGCGCTCTAACCAGGCTGAGCTACTCCGGCAAAATAGTATATGATATGCTTAAACGTTATAAAAACTTAACGATTTGTTCTTTGAATTTGTCCATCTCCCCTTCTTTATATTCCTTTTGGGGCCAGGTTTTTAAGCCATCATCATTAAATCTTGGGATTATGTGCCAGTGCGCATGGAATACTAGTTGGCCTGCTGCTTTGCCGATGTTCATACCGATGTTATAGCCGTCTGCATTAACACCCTGTTTTACTGATTTTGATACTTTTCTTACGAGTTTTGTTAGGTATTCCAGTAAATCATCTGGAAGGTCTTCAAAGGTTTCATGATGTTCTTTGGGTATTACCAATGCATGGCCTTTGTTGACTGGGGCTATGTCTAAGAATGCAAATGCCTTGTCATCTTCGTATATTTTGGAACAAGGGATTTCTCCTTTGATTATTTTGCAAAAGATACAGTCAGTCATTTTATCACCTCAATAAAGTGGGAATCATAGCTTCTTAAAAAATGTTATGCTTAATACAAGGGTTAGAATGCTGACTATTAAACCAACAATAAAACTATTCGGAAGATAGTAGAAATTGATTTCTTTATCATTTTCTGTGACTTCTGCTGCGATTAAGCCATTGTAGGATGATACCTGTTTGTCTTTTGCTTTCCAGCCTGGAAGGTAGTTCTGGTTGATGACTAACAGAGCGGGGTTATTAACATTAACTTTGATGGTTAGCTTGTTTGGTGAAAATGAAATTATTTCTGCGGTTTTGTTGAGTTCAGGATAGTATGCATCGCCTTTGAATGTTTCTATTAAAGTGCCATCATCTATTACCTGAGGAGTTACTCTGATTTGAGGATGGATTCTTTCATAGCAGTTGACTGTTCCTAAATTCTGTAGAAAGTTAGGGTATTGGGAGACATATTTGTCTGAAGAGAAGATTTGGATGAAGTTAGGGTATTGAGATGAGTCTATGTTGATTGATTCTTTGGAGAACATGTTTTGGAGGATTGGATAGCTTACAAGCAGAAGGTCTATGAAGATGAAAACAATTATTAGTAAAGATAGTAGTTTTGAAATATTGAACTTTTTGTATTTGATGTTCTTTTTTTCAAACTTTGAGAGGATGTAACCTGAGAGGATGGCTAGTATGAATATAAAGGGCATGATGAATCTTGAAGGGCCGTGAAGATTGTCAAGGTAAGGAAATTTCCTTAAAAGGTTCCAGAAAGGCAGAGTTTTGCCAAAGAGAATCATTAATAATATTATAGATGTAACTTGCAATGGCCAGAGCTTTTTGTAGTATAAGAAGCTTAACAAAAATAATAGTAGAGGGATTATGCCAATATAAGCGCCGTATTCGTGCCAGGCCCAGGGGATTTTTCCCAGTAATCTGTTTATGAGATAGTTTTCGTCTGATTCATCATGCTGAAGGCCGAACTCATTTTCCATTATCCAGGGAGATTGTGTTCTGCTTAGTATAGAGCTGAAGAATAAGTTTGTTGTATAGTATTGGATATCTTCAGTGCCTGTGTCAGAGCCTTTCATGAACATGTAGATTGGGAAGACTTTTATGGCACTTAGTAAGAAGACTAAGAAGATTATGATTAATAGACTTATTATGGGTTTGAATGATTTTTTCCATTCTTCGTTTTTGGAGAGGTTTTTGAATAATATTAACACAGAATATATGCCAAGGATTATCATTATGAAGTAGATGGGATATGTGGCTCCGCCTAATATCATTATGGCCAGGAATATGGCTGAGATGAAGCTATACTTTACATTTTTTAAGCTTTTTAGGTAGAATAGGAATACATATGGAATGAAGGCCATGGGCATATAGATTGTGTGGCCTGCTAACATTCTGAGTGTGAACCATGAGCTGAAGATGTATATGATAGAGGGAAGATAGGATGAGATTTTTCCTAACTTGAAATGTTTAGAGAGAAGATACATTCCGTATAAACCGATTATGAAATGAGCAATGATTTCCAGCTTTAATCCTATTGATGCCCCAAATAAGAGTACAAAGATGTATATGGGAGATAGGAAGGCTGACTGAGGGTTTGCCAACATTACATTTCCCCCACAATAGTAGGGGTTCCATAAAGGGAATTGTTTAAACTCAAGTATTGTTCTTCTTGGAACTTCGTTGTAGAACATGTGTTGGTCCCAGTCATGCACGCCCCAGTTGGTGAAAGTAGTGAAGATAGGGAATAGGAAGAGTAAGGAGAGGAGGGTGAGGATTAGTAAAGCTGTCTTTTTGTTGTTTGATAATGATTTAATGCCTAATGCCATAATTAAACAGATAATAAGTAGAGTATATAAAAATTATCTTAAATATTCAATAGAGAAAAGTCTTTCAATTACTAAAAAGGTTGCAAGCTTAAAAGGAAATAATGTTACTTTCTATAAAATGCATGTCCTGATACATTGGCAGTAGCTGTTCCAGTACATATATTTAGTCTCGTCCAAGATGGAGAGAATGACCTTAATACTCCTGAAATTGTTCGTGGTTCTCCTTTTGTATCATAACTTCTTTTATTTGCTAACCTAATAGGAACATCAAATTGGTTAATTTCTGGTTTTATTTCCTTAAATACTATTGCTTTTAGGCCATCACCATATGCTGCTATAATACGATCTGTTACATTGGATTGTGTTGCTCTCGAGAAATATCTTTCATATTTTACTTTAAGATTAATTGGAATTCTGGACCTATCACCGTCATTTCCTATTATCAGAAATACGTCACTTGGTTTTCTTGATTTTGCAACTAATGGCCTAGTAACTATATAATTAAATTCAATAACATAATAACAACTTAATGTTCCTTTTTCCTCTTCAGATAATTCTATAGTTTCACCAGACAATATTGCATCTGTACTAACTAACCTTTGTTCTAATTCAGTCTCTGGCTGTCTAACTTGTGAAGAATTCATTTTTATTGTGAATTTCTGTTATCCCGAAACTGCTTCGCATCACGAAACTACTTCGTTATAAGCTCTTTCCACACTTCTTTAGGCGTTTTATATAAAAGACTCATATGAGGTCTAGCCTCATTGTAGTGTTTCATAAAGTCCTTTATGCAACTGAATGTCCCAGTTGCATATTCTGTTTTATAAGTAAGAAAGAATCTCTCTACTTTTCCATTCGTTTGAGGTCTATTTACTCTAGCCAAATAATGTTTTATGCCTAAAACATCTAGTACTATTCTAAATTGTGTATTCTCTTGCTTTGTGTCTTTACGATTAGCATAATACTGACTTCCATGATCAGTCATTACACACTTAGGTTTTCCATAATTTGCTATGCTCTCCTTAAGGAGAGCAATACTGTTGTTTGCAGTAGCTCTCTTAAACAAACCAAAGCTAGTTATCAACCTAGTTCTGTCATCTATATAGACGCTTAGTTGTTTTTGTGTGAAAGGGTCATATGTCCAGTCAGTATGGCTCATATCGTTTGGCATAAGTAATTCATATCTTACCCACTTTCGAGGTCTTTGTTTCTTTATGTTTGGCTCAACTAGGCCGTTCCTTAAGAAAAGCTTCTCTATTTGCCTATGGGAAATAGAGAAACCTTTTTTCTTGAGCAATTGCTCAATACGGCAAGCACCGTATGCAAAGCGTTTTCTTAAATCGAGAATGATTATCTCAGCACTCTTGTTTAGCTGAGTTTCTGGACGACCAGTTTTGTGGTCTTTTAGAGCATCCCAACCTTGTTTATTGTAAGCCTTAACTAAACTTTGAACTGTTCTAACAGTTATAGACTGGCTCAAGGCTATCCTACAAGTAGGAATCCCATTCATATGTTGCTTTACTATCCAAATTCTCTTAGCGTAAGTTAGTTTATACATGATTCTTCACCAAAAGTGAAGAATACTATGCGAAGTAAAAACGTGATAGCACATTT
>JASMCJ010000063.1 GCA_030753365.1 Candidatus Woesearchaeota archaeon | reverse complement strand
CCTACATTTCCTCCATTGAGAATTGTTACCTTTGCATCTCCAAATGTAATATCATTACCAGCAGTCCCAGATACTGCAGTATAGAATGTATGTTTTCCTCCCACCTGTGCATAATACGAAGCTTCATCTGTAACTATATATTCCCAGGAAGCATCAGTATCAATATGTGCATTTTGTGTAAATAGTGAAGCAACCCCTGCAGCTCTAGTTGTATCAGAAAACCAAGTTGCAGTACCCCCAACTTGCAGACCAGTATAACTAGAATGGAATCCTACAGGTGTAGTCCCTATGCCTACGTTGCCACCTGCAGTAATCCTCATCTTCTCACTACCTGAAGAGTTGAAGAAGCTTAGATTGCCATCCTTGCTAACAACGTTATTAACAGTGATATTATCAGCATTAAGCGTAACACTCCCAAGATAACTAGTCCCAGTCACATTCAACCCTGTAAAATTGCATTAGCAGCTTCAATATTCCCTGAACTAAACGTAACACCTGAAATATTCACATTAACAATATTAGTAGAACCAGTCACATTAAGACTACCATCAACAACAAGGTCTCCACTAACAGTATCTCCTGTATTCAGCACATACGCATCTGAAATCTCCGTAGCTCCAATACAATCAGTGCAAATAAGGTCACTAGCCATATTAGCCACAACCTCCATCTGCAAAACCCCATTCGGATTAAGCTTATAAGGGATAATATCAGAACCATTACTTCCATAATTAATAGAAGCATTCTCCAGCCCAGATAATAAAGACCCATCACCCAAGAATACAGCAGCAGTCACATTCCCTGTAGTCACAATCTTTCCACTCGTTCCTGTAATATTTAGGCTATGATCCATAGTCAAATTGCCAGAAATATTAACATTCCTTCCATAGCTCTCATTAGGCCTGATAACTCCTGCCGTATTATTAAGCCACATGCCTTCTCCAGTCCCTCCTCCTGAAGTAACCACTCCAGTCAACTGAGAGCCATTCCCTATAAAGAAAGCAGCAGTCACATTCCCAGAAACTCCTACATCCCCAGAAACATTCAAAGCAGAAGTAGGAGTAGAAACTCCAATCCCTACATTCCCTGATGTATAATAAACAGTTCCTCCTGAACTAGACCATGGCGACACAGCCCCAGCTCCAGCGCTGATAGAGACCCAATCACTCCCATTATATCTCTGGAAAATACTGTTAGTAAACCTAAGTGTTCCAGCAATAGCAGCAGCCGGAGCCCCTCCAATCACAATGCCTCCAGGAGTATGAATATCACCAGTAAATTTAGACTGCCAGTAACCTTCACCTAGTTATTAACAAGATTATCAATAAACTCTCCAAATCCAAAAGTCAATCTATCAGCCAAAGAAAGGTTAGCTGTCATATTCACCTGTCCAGTAAAATTAGCCCCATCCAATTTAGCATACTTAGTAAACTCAGTCTGCACAGAAGTAACATTATCAGCCATCCTAAGCTGGCTAGCATCACCAGGATGCCCTGCATTAACAATAATCTCATCAGCAGTAGGACTCTTATCTCCATAAATATCATCCGCAGAGCTAAAATTAGCAGAATTCAGGTCTACAGCAACCACAAGGTTATACCTCACACCAGGAGTCAAATTAAGCTCATAAGTACGACCCAAAATCATATCAAACACACCCTGCGAATCAGTCACATTGCTAAAATTATAAGGACCTCACTTAACATCAGAAAGATTATTGTAAGTCGTAATATTAATCTGCAAAGAAGCATTAGTAACAATCACATTCGTAGCAATCCTAATAGCAGGGTTAACGCTGCCGTCAGCAGCTTGGTAAATAGCAAATCCTGGCAAACTCTGCAAGTTAAACTTCACATCCCCTCCTGAATAAGACAACAAAGTGCAATCCAGGCAATCCTCTCCATTCTTCAAAACTCTCACATTAGAAAAGCTAAGGTCCTTTAATGTAACAATCGCGCTCTTATTAAGCTCGCTCAATGTAGTCCCATTAACAGAAATATAATTGCTTGAAATACTAACAAAAGTATCAAGGTCAATAGAACTCCTTCTGCTAACATCAATAATTCTCTCAAAATCCACGGTCCCATACGAATTATTCAGCACAAGCGACAAAGCAGCCAAACAATCTCTGTAGTAAGCTCATCAAAATTAAATAAGTTACCGCTATCAGTAATAGTAGGCGGCTTATTAGTAGGCATCAAATCAAGCGTTGCAATATCTCCCACAATAACCTGTGGCTGCGTACCAATCCTGGTACTATAAACAAAAACAGAATTATTACCAGTAATATTAGTCCTAATTGTGCTATAATCTACTTTAAACACAAGCTTGCTATTATCTCCATTAATAGTCTTTGCCCATGACAAAGAACCTAACAATAGCGAAACAAGCAACAGAATAATCACAAATCTGAACAACAAAATTCCACTTCTCTGTGATAAGTGGTCTGGATGTACAACAATATGTCTTTTGGAATTTTGTGTGCTCGAAAACCACCTATTATATATGAGTGGTTTTTGACAAACAAGGTATTTGCACTTAACCATTTTTCATAAGCTCTTCAAGCTTCTTCAGCTGCTCCTTCTCCTTCTTCTCCAGCTCAGCCTCCTGCCTTCTCAGCATCTCTTCTTCTCCTACGGAGTTGGTGCCGGAAGTAGTCCGAGCATCTTCAATCTCTCTATGCTCTTTATGCAAAGTAGTCTTAGGATCCTTTTCTCTTCCCCACAACCATTTCTTCTTCTTTCTACTTGTCTCAACACTCTTCTTTGTCTCTCCTTTTTCTCTCTTCCCTCTCTTCCTTCCCTTCTCTTTTTCTTTCTCCAACGAAGTTAATGCCAATCTCTGTACCTTCATCTCTTCGTTAATCTTTCTCTGTCTCTCCTCAGCCAGCAGCCCATAAGCTTCTCTAATCTTATTATACAATCCAGCCTTATTTCCCTTATTAAAACTTGAAAGAACAAGTTCATTATACTTCAACTTAAGCCTCTCATAAGAATCAACAGCACCATCAACATCTTCCTTCTTAATCCTATCTTTAACCTCAAGGAACACCTTATTAAACATCTCAACTTTTCTTCTCAAAGCCTTCCTTCTCTTTAACTTCTTCTCCACTTCCTTTCTCTTTTTCTCTCTCTTCTTCTTCAGTCTCTCTTCAATAATCTTCTTCTTCTCTATATATCTCTCAATCTCTTCCTTCCTAATCTTTTCTTTCTCTTTTTTCCTCAAAGCCTCTCTCTTCCTCTTTTTTTCTTCTTCAAGTCTCTTCCTTTTCTCTTCCTCTCTCCTCTTCACAACTTCAATCCTTTCTCTTTCTTCCTTCTTCCTCTTAATCTCCCTCAACCTCTTTCTCTTCTCCTCTTCAGTCTCATAAAGCCCAATACCATGCAAAATATTACGGAATTCTTTCTTCCTCTTTCTTCTCCTTGCCTCTCTCCTCTCTCCAGCCTCTTCAGTCTTCTTTCTCTCAATATCCTTCTTAATCTCTTCCTGCCTCTTCTTCTCTTCTTCCAGTCTTTTTCTTTCCTTCTCTCTCTTCCTGCCTTCCTCCTCATCTCTTTTCTTCTGTTCCTCTTCCCTCTGCCTTTGTTCTTCTATACTCTTCCTCTTCTCTTCCTCTAATCTCTTCCTCTCTCCCAGCTTTATCTTCTCTTCCCCTCTATTCCTAACCTCTCTTATCTTTCTCTCCCTAACCTCTTCCTGCCCCTTTCTCTCTTCCTCTCTTCTCTTCCTTTCCTCCTCTCTCTTCCTAACCTCTTCCATCCTTTTCTCTTCCTCAACCTGCTTTCTAATCTCTTCTTGTTTTCTCTTTTCCTCTTCCCTTTCATCTCTTTTGCTAATCATTCCAAGCTTCTTTCTTCTCTTAACCTCTCTTTCCTTCTCTTTAGCCTCCTTCTCATTGCAAATCCAAACATAAACATCACTAAGCTTAGAATAAACATCTCTCTTCCCTTCACTCTCAAGAGGAACAATCTTCAATTTATCATACACATACTTCATCCTAGAATAACAGCTAATAACTCTGCCAAGCTTTCTCTCTCCAACAAACTTATCAGCCTTCTTAGTCAGAACATTAAACAATGCAATACTTTTCCCCAGCTTCTTCTTCAGCTTCAGCTCTCTCTTTCTCTTCTTCTCCTCTTCCTTCCTCTTCCTTTCTCTCTCTATCTCATTCTTCTTCCTTTCTTTCCTCTTTCTTATCTCTTCTTCCGCTCTCCTTCCTTTTGCCTTCTTTTCCTCCTTCCTCTTCCTTTCAGTATCATTAACTCTCTTCCTCTTCCTCTCCTCTCTCAACTCCTCTTTAGTCTTATACAACCCAAAAGCATGCATAATTCCATGTATCCTCTCAACTCTCTTCCTCTTCCTACTATCAGTAGTCCCATACTTTCTTGCACTCTCTTCTCTCCTTCGTTTTTCTCTTTCTTTCCTCTTCTCTCCATTAATCTTTAACTCTTCTCTCTCTTTCTTCAGTCTCCTCCTATCCCTAAAATTATCTTCTTTCTCCTTCTCTCTTTCCTTCTTCCTCTCTAATCTCTCCTCATTCCTTCTCTCCATCTCCAGTCTTCTCTCTCTCCATCTCCTTTCCCTTTCCTTCTTCCTCCCCAATCTTTCCTCTTCTTTCTCCTTCTTTTTCAGCCTCTTCTCCCTCTTTCTCCTATCTCTCTCTTTCCCCTTTTCATTTCTAATCTCCTCTCTTTCCTCTTCAGTCTTATACACTCCTATAGTATGCATAAAATCCCTAACTCTTCTCCTCTTACTCTCTTTCTCCTTACTCTCCAGCTCCATCTCAAACTTCTTCAGCTCAATAATTTCCTTCTGCTTCCTCTCTCTCTCAGTTATCTCATTCTCTTTATCAACAATAACCTTCTTCCTATACCTATTGCTAAAAATCGAATTAATCTTATTATAAATCCATCCTCCAACAAAGAAATAAATGCTACCGCCTAAAGCAAGGAATAGGAGTATAATCACATAAAAGCTAATCCAGCAGAAAGGATCATTATTGCACAACTTAGAAATCTCAAAGAACTTTCTCCCTCCTTCTTCCACCTTAGCAACTTCTTTTACTCCGCTAACCTCAAACAAATAACTCGCAGTTCCTGTAGAAGTCCCATACTTTGCCAACGCAATAAAAACATAATTCTCTGACCTGAAATTATTAGGAATGCTAATAGTCTTAAAGAAAGACGCCTGATTCTGCACAACCACCGTCTCACTCTCACTAATAATAGTATTGCCCTCAAGGTCCCTCACAAAATATTCCATATCAATATTAACTGGCTTAAGATCTTCAAGATTAAACAGCTTAACCTCAATAGTCACCTTCTCTCCAGGATAAATCACTCTCCCTCTAGCCAAAGGATTAAGATTCATATCATACAAAATATTCTTAGACTCAATCTCCACAATCAATGGCACAGTCTTAACAACCCCTGCAGACACAACCTCCAGTTTGCCAATATACACATCAGGCCTATGCTCAATCCCTTTCTCTCTATTAATCGTAGAAAACGTTGTATCCACTCTCTTCGTCTGCCCTGACTTCAATATAAAGCTATTATCAGACACACTAACAATATCCTCCACACCCTTAACCATAATTTCTATATTGCTTATATCATCCCCTATATTCATCACTCTAATAGTTCTGTTAAGAAACTCCTTGCTCTTAATCAGTACCTTAATCAGGATCTGGTCAACATCAATCTTAGCCGCAGCCTCATCCCCTGCAAAACATCCCTTATCCGTACTCCTTTCAGTAAAAATTGTATAAAAGCTGCCTGAGAAAAGAATAATCAGGAAAAGCAGGAACACTACCACAAAGATTCTCTTGCTATTCCCCTCTCCTTTTTTAAGCATCTTTATCATTTTATTATTCTGCTAAATACTCCGTACCCCCTTCCTAACTTTCTTAACATCAATCTTAGTCAAATCTATCTCAACAAAATCTTTCTCAGAAAGTTCAAGTAACTTGACAATATCCGCCGGAATTCTAACTACAAGACCTCCGCTCTGCTTCATCACTTTTTTGACATATCTCATCTTTATCGCTATTTTAACAATGAAAAAATACTAAATAACTGCTATTTCATATATGCTCAAAGTTTATAAAGCTTTCTGTTAAACCTCTTCTCATATAAACTCCATCATAACAATCCTTTTTAACCAGCATACATTACCTCATTCTATGTTCCTCAAAACCCTAAAGCTAACCAACATCCGCTCATACATCAGCGAAACCATAGAATTCCCTGAAGGCTCAGTCCTCTTATCAGGCGACATAGGTTCAGGAAAAAGTAGCATACTTCTAGCCATAGAATTTGCCTTATTTGGCATAAGAAGATCCGGTCTCCCAGGCTCCCTATTACTAAGAACTGGGGAAACAACTGGCTCAGTAGAATTAAATTTCACCATAGACACCAAAAACATAACCATAAAAAGAAACCTCAAAAGAGGCAAAACCGACATCCAGCAAGCCACCGGCTACATAATAATAGACGACATCAAAACCGAAGGCACAGCTATTGAGTTAAAATCCAAGCTCTTCGACCTCTTAGGATATCCAAAAGAGCTGCTCACAAAAAGCAAAAGCCTCATCTACAGGTACACAGTCTACACTCCTCAGGAAGAGATGAAGCAAATTCTTCATGAAGATGAAGAGCAAAGATTAAACATCCTAAGAAAAGTATTTGCAATAGACAAATACAGAAGAATAAGAGACAACACTTCTTTATTCACAAAACAGCTAAAAGAAAAAAAGAAAGAACTGGAAGGAAGATTAATTGACTTAGAGCCAAAGCAGACAGAAAAAACAAAATATGAACAACATCTCAACATCTTAACAAACCAACTAACCATTCTATCACCTAAGATAAAAGCCATAAAACTCAAACTCTCCCAAAAAAAAGAAACTCTCACTAAGTTAGAACAGGAAATAACCCTTCTAAACACTTTAAGAAAAGACCTTGAAATCACCAACTCAAAAATAAACGAGAAAATCCTCCAGCTAAAAAAGAACATCCAAAACATTGCAGAACTAAAAGACACCATAAACACAATCAAAAACAAATTAGACAAATTCCCCTCTAACCTCAACGAACAATCTTTAGAAAACACCCTCAATTTAAAAGAAAAAGAATTAAGTGAAACAACCCAAACCAAGACACTGCTCGAAGAAAAGCTCACCACCCTAAAAGCCAAGCTAAAAGAACTAACTGAAGAGCTCAAAGAAAAAGCAAGCATAACATCAGAACTAAACGAAAAAGACTTCCTCCACAAGCAGTTAGCAGTCATGGTCCACAGCAAAAAAGACATCCTTTCAAAATCAGAAGAAACAGAAAAATCATTAGAAAGTCTAAAAACCCAAATAAGAGAATATGAAGTAAAAAAATGGGGCTCTAATGAAATAATACAAAATATAACCTCGCTAGAAAAATGCCCCACCTGTTACCAGGATGTTCCTAATGAACACAAGGAAAGAATCAGCGCAAATGAAAACAAAAAGCTCTCAGAGCTAAACTCTCAACTAACTGCTCTAAACATAAAAAGCAATCAAACCACTAAAGAAATCCAAGCCATAAAAGAGCAATTAGACACCATCCACACAAAAGAAAAAGAGTTAGAGCGTATAGATGAAACCATAAGCAGCCTAACCCTGCGCCTAAAAACACTAACAGAAAAAGAATTCTTACTCTCAAATCTAAAACAAGAAGAAACACACCACCTTCTTTCTTTAGACACACTCAACAAAACCAACCTTGACCAAAAATCATCTGAAATCACCCAACTAAAACAAAAGCTAAAAGACGCAAGAGAAAAAACACACCTAACCACCATACTAACTGACAAGAACACCAATCTAACAAATCTAACCAACGAGCAGCAATCACTAAAAACAACCCTAGAATCCCTAAAAAACAGCCTTGAAAGCATTGAAAAACAATTAAAAGAAAAAGCCAATATCGAAGACACCTACAACCTTCAAAAGAAAGAATATGAAACAATCACATTAGAAGAAAAAACTATAGAAATCAAACTAGCAGAATTAGAACAAGAAAAGCAAGGCATAACCACTATAATCACCTCATTAAAAAAAGAAATAACCATTAAGTTAACATACAAAAACAGTTTAAAAAAGCTAAACAGGCTCCATCACTGGCTAGAAGAATACTTCATCAAACTCATGAACACAATAGAAAAGCATGTAATGTTAAGAGTCAACAGGGAATTCAACGATCTCCTGATAAACTGGTTCAACACTCTAATGGAAAGCGAAACCCTAACCATCAGGTTAGATGACAGATTCACTCCTATAATAGAACAGGACGGCTATGAAATAGGTATCAACAACCTCAGTGGAGGAGAAAAAACCAGCCTTGCTTTAGCTTACAGGTTGGCATTAAACAAAGTAATCAACGATCTAATCAGCACCATAAAAACAAAAGATCTAATCATCCTTGACGAGCCTACTGACGGCTTCAGTTCAGAACAGTTAGACAAGGTAAGAACAGTCTTAGAACAATTAAAAATAAAGCAAGTCATCATAGTCTCCCATGAAAGCAAAATAGAAAGCTTTGTTGAAAACATAATCAGAATCAACAAGGAAGAGAA
>JASMCJ010000062.1 GCA_030753365.1 Candidatus Woesearchaeota archaeon | reverse complement strand
TATAAGCGTGTCTGAGGGGCTTATCAAGGAAGTCTTTAAGAAAGGGGTTGGGAAGAATATTAAGACGCCTTTCCAAAGAATGACGTATAAGGAAGCTATTGATAAGTATGGCTCTGATAAGCCAGATTTACGTTATGGGCTGGAGCTTACTGATGTTACTTCTCTTGTTCATAAGTCTGACTTTGGAGTTTTCAAAAACGCTGAGCAGGTGAAGTGCATTAATCCTGAGAAGGATTTTTCAAGGAAAGAGCTTGATGAATATATTGATTTCTGCATTAAGAACGGAGCTAAGGGTATGGCCTGGATGAAGATTACAGATAAAGGCATGGAATCGAGTGTTACTAAATTCTTTAAGCCTGAGATGCTTAAGAAGATACAGAAGGTTGCAAATGCTAAGAAAGGTGTTCTTATGTTTATAGCTGATACACCTAAGCTTGTTGCTGAGGTTTTGGATAGGCTTAGAAGGAAGCTTGCTGATGATCTTGAACTTTATGATAAGAAAGAGTTGAGGTTTTGCTGGGTAACAGATTTCCCATTGTTTGAGCATGATGAAGAATCAGACTCATGGGTGCCAATGCATCATATTTTTTCAATGCCGCATGATAAGTTTGTAGGCAAGATGGAGGCTGATCCTTCTGTTATAACAGGCAAGTTGTATGACTGCGTGCTTAACGGTGTTGAGTTGGGTGGTGGTTCTGTGAGGATTCATAAGAAAGATGTGCAGGAAGAGGCTCTTAAGGTTATAGGGATGAGCTATGAAGAGGCAAAGCAGAGGTTTGGCTTTCTCCTTGATTCTTTTAGGTATGGAGCTCCGCCGCATGGAGGCTTGGCGTTTGGATTTGACAGGGTTGTTGCATTAATGTGTGGGATTAGTGATATAAGAGAGGTTATTGCGTTCCCTAAGAATAAGAATGCTGAGTGTCCTATGGATGGCTGCCCTTCTAGTGTTGATGATAATCAGTTGAAGGAGCTTCGTATAAAGACTGATGTGATTAAAAAGAAGAATATGGTGCTTGAGAAAATAAGAGAGATGCTGTTGAAAGAGAAGAAAGAGTTTGAATTGATGGAACATGAGCCTGTATTTACTTGCAAACAAGCGGCTGAGGTTAGAGGTACTCCCCTTAAAGAGGGTGCTAAGGCTTTAGTGCTTAAGTCTGAGAAAGGTTATATTATGGCTGTGCTTCCTGGTGATAAAGAGATTGATGTTGACAAACTGAAGAAGATTTTGAGGGTTAGCAGGCTTGAGCTTGCAGCTCCTGAGGATGTTAAAAAGATGAGCGGGTGCGGGGTTGGGTCTGTGCCTCCGTTTGGAAATATTTTCGGGATTGATTTGTTTATTGATAAATCACTTAAAGAGAATAAAGGAGTTAATTTTAATGCGGGTTCGCATACTACTTCTATAAAAATGAGTTCTGTTGCTTATCTTGAACTTGCGAAAGGAAAGGAAGCTGAGTTTTGCAGGTGAAGTTTAAAATATCTTGGCTCTGTTCATTAGTAATGCAAACCTTTATATATCAGTAATGAACACTTTTTAGGATGATACTAAAAGATACTTTAAGGGAGATTGTAAAACTCCAAAGAACTGAACTTGAAAAGCGAGATGCAGGGATAACAAGGGGATTAGCTGATTCATTGGATTTGAAAGCGCCTCATGCATTAATAGTATCAGGAATAAGAAGATGCGGAAAAAGCACTTTATTAAAACAGATTATGAAGAAATTGAAGAATTTCTATTACTTTAATTTCGAAGACCAGAGAGCATTAAATTTTGAAATTACTGATTTTGAGAAATTGGATGAGGTGTTCCACGAGTTGCAAGGTGATAGTAATTTCTATTTCTTTGATGAAATCCAGATTGTTTCCGGTTGGGAGAGGTTTATTAGAAAAATGCAGGATTTGGGTAAGAAGTTTATAATTACTGGTTCTAATGCATCTTTATTAAGCAGAGAGCTTGGAACAAAACTTACCGGAAGGCACTTAATGTATGAGTTATTTCCTTTTTCTTATTCTGAAATGTTAGAATTAACGAATAAGAAGTCAGCATTCTCATCTTTTGAAGATTATTTTTATAAAGGTGGATTTCCTGAATATTTAAAGTATAATAATGAAGCAATTCTTCAGCAGGTTTTTAGTGATATTATTTTTAGGGATATAGTTGTGAGGTATGGTTTGAGAGATGCAAAAGTAGTGAAAGATCTTGCAATTTATTTGTTAAGCAATGCAGGAAAAGAATTTTCTTTTAATAAACTAAAGAAATTGTTTAACTTTGGCTCTACAAATACGGTGATTTCTTATGTTTCTTTCTATGAAGAGAGTTATTTGCTTTTTACAGTTTCAAAGTTTGATTTTTCTTTTAAAAAACAGTTAGTTAATCCGAAAAAGGTGTATAGTATAGATATAGGGTTGTCTAGGGCTAATTCAGTCTCTTTCTCAAAAGATAGTGGCAGAGTGTTAGAGAACCTTGTTTTCCTGTATTTGAGAAGGATGTATAAAGATATATTCTTTTTTAAAGGAGATAATGAATGTGATTTTTTGATAAGAGAAAAAGGAAAAGTAAGCCAAGCAATCCAAGTTTGTTATAAGCTGAGTGAAGATAATAAAGAGAGGGAGATAAATGGCCTGAAGGAAGCAATGTCCAAGTTTGGCTTGGTTAAAGGCATAATAATTACTTTTAATCAAAAAGATAAGCTTGGGAATATTATTGTTAAGCCTGTATGGGAGTTGCTTACTTGAGCTTGCAAAAAGGAAGCTGAGTTTTACAGGTGAGATTATTCCTGGAAATTTATCCAAGATTCTATTATTCTAGGGGTTATTTTGAATGAGTTTAAGATTTCCTGAAATTGCAAGGAATTTTCCATAGGTATTGCTATTAGGTTTTTGGATAGTTTTTTTCCATTTAAATCTTCTAATAGGCCTTTTTGTTTGTATACTTTGCTTCCTTTTTTTGTTTCATAGCCAAATAATTTTCTGATTACCTTCATTTTATCTTTTCTGCTTAAT
>JASMCJ010000061.1 GCA_030753365.1 Candidatus Woesearchaeota archaeon | reverse complement strand
TGTATGATAAGAATAAGGTTAAATCTTTTAAGATGGCCCTTATATTACTTCTACCGGTTTATGTTTCTTATTATGTTTTTTTCTATTTTAATTATGGGCTGCCAATAGATATAGGTGCTGTGGGCATGAACTTTTTTGAGACGAATATTACGGATTTAGGGGGATTGATAGGGTTTAGTGTTTTTACACTGTTTTCAGCTTTAGTTGGTATTCTTATCAGTTGGAAGGATAAGTCAAAGCTTGCTTTTGTGTATATTGCTATTTTTATGTTGTTTGGCTTGTCTTTTTTAACTTCTACTGCTAATTATTATCTTAACTTTTTTTTGGCTGTTTTTGCGGGATTGTTTTTTTATAGGCTTAGTGTTATGGATTGGGAGAATAACCTAATTAGGAATCTTACTATATTGCTTTTGCTGTATGGGTTTCTATTTTCTGTTGTTTCTTATGTTCCAAGAGTGAGTAGTCTTATGCCAAATGATGAGATTGCAGAAGGATTGTCCTGGCTGGGAGATGTTTCAGAAGATGATTATGTTGTTTTTTCTTATCCAGAGAGTGGATTCTGGATTGAGTATTTTTCAAGGAGAAAGGTTATATTGGATTCGCTAACAAAGTATGGTAATGAAGTGAATGACACTCAAAGAATTCTTAATAGCAGAAGCCTTAGGGAAACAAAGACGCTGTTGGATAAGTATGATGTTTCGTATGTTTATATAGATAACAATTTAAAGCAAATGATTGGAGAGAATAATGGACTTTTGTTTTTGCTTAGAAATAACGAAACATTTAAAATGAGATATAATAACCCATATGTTAGTATATGGAAATATCATAAAAATTAGCTGAAAGTGTCCTAACCCTGCACTAAAGTGAAGGGTTTGTTTGGACACTTTCTTCTGCAAGCTGATTTTTAGGATGCCAAAAATGTCGGACGACATTTTTGTGCATAATACAGAATGATTATCTCTTGGTGCTTGAGGGTGGCTACTAAATGCAATTCGGTAATGTCTTAGTGTATGTATTGTCTTTCTTTGGGTTATTTACAGCTCTATTCTTTTTATTAACTTTAATGGAGAATAAGCATGAATTGAAGAGCCCTAAATGCAAAAGATTGCCAAGAGTGTCTGTGATTGTTCCTGCATATAATGAAGAGAAGACTATTGCAAGAACGATTAAGTCTTTGCTTAACCTAGATTATCCAAAAGATAAACTGGAGATTATAGTGGTTGATGATGGCAGCACTGATGATACTTATAAGATTGCTGAGAAGTTTAAAGGGATTGAACTTTTCAGGAAGGAGAATGAAGGTAAAGGAGTTGCTTTAAATTTTGCTCTTAAGAGGTGCAAAGGGGAGTTTGTTGGCGCTTTGGATGCGGATTCTTTTGTTGAAAAGGATAGCCTTAGGAATATGGTTGGGTTTTTTGAAGATGAAGAGGTTATGGCAGTGACTCCTTCGCTGAAAGTTTATCGACCAAAGAAGCTTTTGGAGAAGGTTCAGCAGATTGAATATCTTATTGGTGTTTTTCTTAGAAAGATTTTTGCGTTTTTAGGATCTATCCACGTGACTCCTGGACCTTTTACTATTTATAGAAAGAAGTTTTTTGATACCTATGGAGGGTATGCTACTAATAATATTACTGAAGATATTGAGATTGCGCTTAGAATCCAGAGCAAGAAGTTTAAGATTGAAAATTCTGTTGATGCTAATGTGTATACTGTTGCACCTTATAATTTTAGGGTCTTATTGAAACAGAGAGTAAGATGGTATCTTGGGTTTATTAATAATACATTGGATTATAGAGATTTGTTTGGCATTCAGCATGGAAATTTAGGAGTTTTTATTCTGCCTGCATCTTTCTTTTCTGTTGCATTGGTGATAGTTTCATTGTTTTATTTTGTTTATACATTTGTTACAAGAACAATTATACAGAATTATTTGAATATAAGCTCAATCAATTTTGATATTTCAAAGTTGTTTAAATTTGATTTTGATATATTCTATTTTGATGTTAGCACGATAGTAATATTATCCTTTTTCTCCCTGTTAGTAGGTGTTTTTATGATTTATGTGGCTAAAAAGATATCTAAAGAGAAATCAAGCATAAAGGTTAATTATTTGTTTTATCTGGTGATGTACTGGTTCCTGTTTGGGTTTTGGTGGATAACTGCTTTTGGATATAAAATTCTTGGAAAAGGAGTAAAGTGGGGTAATAAGACAATATGAGACAAAAAATTTCAAAGACTAAGTATCTTGCGGTGTTTGCAACAACAACTTTAATATTTGTTATAGGACTGATTATAGGTAACCAGATTTCTTCAATTAAATTGGAAAATATTGACGAGCTATCTGAGAATTTGAAGATAGATACTATGGCAATTGAGCTTCAATATTTACTGGTGTCGGAAGAGCCATGTAAGACGTTTAATTCAACACCTTTAACGGAAGAACTTTATGAGATTGGTACTAAGCTGGATTATATGGAGAACAGGCTGGGGAATGATAACCCTTCAGTGCTGCAAATGAAGGAGTATTATTCTATGCTTGAGTTAAGGCATTGGCTGTTTGTGAAAAAGACTAAAAAGGAGTGCGAGATTAATAGAACTTATATCCTTTATTTTTATTCAAATGAAGGAGACTGCCAAACATGCGAGGAACAAGGTTATGTTTTGAGTTATCTGCACAAGAAGTATCCTGAGATGAATATTTATTCTTTTGATATTAATATAGATAATGTGGCGCTTAATACGATTAAGAGAGCGTATAATGTTGTAACTGCTCCTACTTTGCTGATTAATGATAAGAATTATGAAGGATTTATGAGCGCAAGGAAGATTGAAGAGACTATAAGATAAAATATTTAAATAACCTCTTTCTAATTTTTCTTAAAAAAGGTGATTTGATGGAAATAAGTGTGATAGCTTCTGGGAGTAATGGGAATTGCTGCCTTGTTGAGGAGAAGGATGTTTCTCTTCTTATTGATGCAGGGAAGAGTGGCAGTGAGATTGAGATGAGGATGGATAGTTTAGGTAAGAGCATGGAGAATGTTAATGCTGTGTTGCTTACTCATGCGCATCATGACCATTTGTCTGGTGCAGGAGTGTTGTCAAGAAGGTATGATGTTCCTATTTATATGACAAAGGATGTTTTTTCTGAGGCTAAACTGAAGATAGGGAATGCTGAGGTTAAGAATTTTTGTGTTGATAAACCGTTTAGGATTGATGGTGTTGAGGTTAAGCCGGTTGTTACTTCACATAATGTTAGCTCATGTGGATTTATTGTTGGGAAGTTTGGGTTGTTTACTGATACTGGGATGGTTACGAAGCAGATGGAAGATGCTATTTCTAAGTTGAAAGTTGTTTTGCTGGAGAGTAACCATGATATTGATATGGTTATTAATGGTCCTTATCCTGCGTTCCTTAAGCAATGGATCTTGTCTGATGAAGGGCATTTGAGTAATATTCATGCGAGCAGCCTGATTAATGAAAGAGGAGGAGAGCTTTCTTTAGCTTTGCTTGGGCATTTGTCAGGGAATAATAATTCTCCTGATGTTGCTAAGAAAACTTTTGAGAGTCTGGTTAAGAGAAAGGTGGAGTATGCTGTTTGTTCTAGAGAAAAAGAGAGTGGGTGCTGGGAGGTTTAGACTACTTTGTATACAGAGACTTCTGCATTGCAGTTGTCTTTGAATCTTTGTTCTAACCTTAAAGATATTTCATTGTCAAGGATTGTCCTGTTGAAGTATGTTCCGTCATGGTTGCTGTGGATGAAATAAGCTGGATGGTAGCGGATTAGTAATGCCTGGATGTTTTCTGTCCAGAGATGGTATGATTCAAGGTTGATATGGTAGCCAATGTAAGGGAAGATGTTGGTTATGATTATTTCATGGGAGAGGTTTTTTGAGGCCATATAGTTTACAGATTGTAGTATGGAGCTGTTCCTGCTGCAGTCGGTGTTTTCTAATGTTTGGGTTATAGATTTTATAGAGAATATTCCTAAATAGATTGTGATTAAGCATAATAATAGAGTGATTACTTTTTTGTTTTTGATGTTTTTTGTTGTTAGTTGAAAGCCAGTAAAAGCTGTTAGGTAAATGAAGGGCAGAATCATTATAAGATATCTTTCAAGCTTTAGGTTGACAAATGATGAGTAGTAGATTATGCTTAGGAGAGTGTAAAGGTTTGGTATAAAGTACTTCTTGTTTTTTAAAGTGATTATGATGCCTAACAGAGAGAGGATTGCAAAGAGACCTAGTGTGCCGCTTATGTTTGTTAGGTGTTTTGAGAGTGGTTCAGATGAGGTGTATGTGCTTATGATGTTGTATTGGTTTTGAAGGTCCCAGATTGGGTTTGAGTATGTGAGCTGGTTGTATAAGAGCCAGGGGAATAAGGCAATGGCGAAACCTGCTGAGAATAGGAGTAGATCTTTTGGCTTTTTATTGTATAAGAGGTAAATGCCTATTGTTAGAGGAAATAATGCTGAGGGGAATCTTGAAAGGAATGCTAAGGCTGAGAAGATGCCTGCCAAAAAGATGTTTTTCTTTAAGATTAAGTAGTATGAAAGCAGGATGAAGAACATTGAAGGAATGTCTGTGTAGATTCTAAAGCTCCACTTGAGGAAGAGAGGGCTTAGGCCGAATAAGAGAGTGAAGATTAAATAGTGATTGGTGAGATGGTGTTTGGTGATGAGATAAAATAGGTGTATAGTTGCTAATGTGAAGAGTATCATTATAAGCCTTGCTGTGAAGATGCTTTCTCCTGTGAGTTTCCATGCGAGAGCTAGTATGTATTCAAGCAAAGGAAATCGGTAGTCTTCAGTGAACCTGCTTTGTGAGATGTGAGAACGCGCATTTCCAAGGTATGCGTTTTCATCCCAGAATAATGATGGGCTTAGATTGTTTAGTGTTAGGAATAGGATAAAGAGGGCAAATAGGAGTATTATGATTTTGTAGTCCTTATTTTTATGCATAATTGGACGTTAAATACGAAAATTATATAAATTTACTAGAAAATCTTTAAGTAGAGTGTTTTAAATGCCCCTGTAGCTTAGTAATATTTATATAGTCTGAGTTTTCTTTTTACAAGAATAGATTGTTATATGATTAAAATGTTTTTAAAGTTTAAAAAAGGAAAACTAAATGATATTATTAATAAAGCTATTACTAAAGCAGGGTCTGAAAGAAAGTTATGCAAAACTACTGGTATATCTAAAGGAGCAATCTATAGGTATAAATACGAATTAGTAAATATTCCTAAAACTAGATTACAAAGAATTCTAAATCTTCTTGGAGTAGATATCAATAAATATAATAAATATATACTAGAAGAGTTTCCAGAGAATTGGGGAAAAGTTAAGGGAGGTATCAATTGTGTTAATATAAAGAAAAAACAAGGAAAGTTTATTGAGACAATAGAAAGATTAAGAAAGGTGAGTTCAAAACGTATGAAACAGTGGCATAAAGAGATGAGGGAAAGATTTCCTGAAGAATACTATGTTTGGCAGTATGAAAGATTTAAGAAAGTAGGGAGAGGTTATAGTTATAAACTAGAAAATAAGATCTTAGTAAGAAACAAATTAGAAAAGAAAATGCGAGATTTCTTAATCTTAAACGGTTTCAAATTTGAGTATGAACCTTATATAAATGTGAGTGGTAAGGCTTATTTTCCAGATTTTAAGATAGGTAATAAAATAATTGAAGCAACAGAATGGAAACATCCTGATAAAGACAAAATAATGAAGCTAAATAAGAAAATAAAAGATTATAGAAAACAGGGTTTTGAAGTAGTCTTATACATCCCAGAAATATTCAGAAAGTTTTATAAAGAAATTGAGTGTTCCATTATTTCAGAGCTAGCTCCGCTAAAAGCATTTTTGAATGCCCCTGTAGCTTAGACATGCGAAAGCATGGAGCAATAGGTGGAGCGTGCGAGTTAGAAACCACGAAGCTGTTATCCTACTAGGAGAGACACCGCAAGATAAGGGCAAGAGCCCTTATTCGGTATAGGTCATCAGTTCGAGTCTGATCAGGGGCGTTTTTTCTTCTTAGCAAAGTTTATATATGGGAGTTATCAAAAATAATGAATAAAAAGGGGTATTTTTATGAAAATATTAATTATTGTTGTTCTATTGATAATCTTAACAGGCTGTGTAGAGAAAGATATAGTTGATATTATAAAAGAGACTCCTTCTGAAACAGAGACTGTGAAAGAGGAAATTGAAGAAGTAAAGGTAGAGGAAAAGCCAGAGGTGCAAGAACCAGAACCTGTAGAGGAAGTAGAAGAGATAGAAATGTCCGAAGACAAGAAAACAGATTATATATGGATTAATAGAGATGATTTTGAACCTTCAGAATTGAATATAACAAAGGGAACAAAGGTTATATGGATTAATGATGATAATATAGGCCGTATATTTAAGCAGATTGGGAAGGGTTTTAGGAGCCCTATAATCGATGCAGGAGAGACGTTTGAGCATACTTTTAATGAGTCAGAGGTTTTTAGGTATGCTGACCTTAATTTTGGCACAAAGGGAAGGATTATTGTTGAATAAGAAATGTTCTCTGATTATTAAATCATTAAAAATAAGAAATTTTAAATATACAGCTTAAAATTATATTTATATTATGGCTCAAGAAGAACAAAAGGGGATTACTGTAAAGAAAGAGGAGGATTTCTCTGAGTGGTATTCACAGGTTGTTCAGAAGGCTGAATTAGCAGATTATTCACAGATTAAAGGATTTATGATTATAAGGCCTAATGCATATTCTATCTGGGAGAAGATTAGAAGTTATTTTGATAAGAGGATTAAGGCGCTTGGAGTGAGAAATGCCTATTTTCCTTTGTTGATTCCAGAGTCTTTTTTTAAGAAAGAGGCTGAGCATGCGGAAGGGTTTGAACCTGAGCTTGCATGGGTGAACAGGACTGATGATGATACTGAAAGGCTGGCTATAAGGCCTACTTCTGAGACTATTATGTATGATTCTTATTCAAAATGGATTAGATCGCACAGAGATTTGCCTTTGAGGATTAATCAATGGTGCAATGTGCTTAGATGGGAAGTTAAGCAGACAAAGCCTTTCTTGAGGACAAGAGAGTTTTTATGGCAGGAAGGACATTGCGTTTATGAGACTAAGGAAGAGTGTGAGAAGGAAGTTAAGCTGATATTAGATGAGTATCAAAGGCTGTGTGAAAGGATGCTTGCTGTTCCGGTTATTGCAGGGAAGAAGACAAAGAGCGAGACGTTTGCAGGAGCTGAATATAGCCTTTGCATTGAATCTTATATGCCTGATGGTAAGGCTATACAGATGGGCACTTCTCATAATTTAGGGCAGGGTTTTGCTAAGGCGTTTGGTATTAGCTTTTTAGGGAAGGATGAGAAGCCTAATACTCCATGGCAGAGCAGTTGGGGAGTTTCAACAAGATTGATTGGTTCTATAATTATGGCACATGGAGATGATAATGGCGTGATTATTCCTCCTAAGGTTGCTGAGAATAAGCTGGTTATTGTGCCTATTTATTTTAAGGATAAAGAGAAGGTTAGTAAGAAAGCTAAGGAGCTTGCTAAGAAGCTGAGCAAGTATAATCCTATTCTTGATGATAGGGATGAATACAAACCAGGATTTAAGTTTAATGAGTGGGAGCTGAAAGGGATTCCTTTAAGGGTTGAGATTGGACCTAGGGATATTGAGAAGAAACAGGTTGTTTTGGTTAGGAGAGATAATGGAGAGAAGGTTCCTGTTAAATTAACAAAGCTAAATGAAATAGTTGATGAGGTTCTTGAAGATATTCAGAAGTCGTTGTTTGAGAGAGCAAAGAAGGTTTTGGAGAAGGGTAAGGATAAAGCTTCGGAATGGAAGGATTTTGTTAAGAAGATTAAGGATAAAAAGATTGTTTTAGCGCCTTCATGCCTTGAACCAGAGTGTGATGAGATTATTAAAGATGAAACTGGAGGAGCAACTCCAAGGTGTGTTCCTTTTGAGCAGAAGAAGATTGAAGGTGAGAAGTGTATTAAGTGCGGGAAAGAAGCTAAGGCATGGGTTTATTTTAATAATGGATATTAGAGTAGAGATTCTTCTAGATTGTTTAAAAAAATAAAAGAAATAAAGAAAAAATAATATGTAATTTTAGTGCTATAAATAATTAGAATTTTCGTCTTTTTCTATAGCATTCTTTGCAATAAACAGGTTTTCCTTCTGTAGGCTTGAATGGTACTTCGCATTCCTGGCCACATTCAGAACATACTGCTTTGTGCATTTCTCTGTCTCCGAAATTTCCTCGGAAACCGCCTTCATTAAATTCTCCCATCTTCGTTTTCCTCCGTATACAATAAAAAGCTCATTATGAGCTTTTTATATGTTAATATACTTAAAAACAGTCTTCTATTTATAAAGGTTCTTATTTAATATCATAGAAATCATTATTCAAGGGTTTCTTCGAATGATACAGGATAGAACCCATAGGATTGAAGGCTTTGTTCTAAATTTTTAGGGAAGGCTCCTTTTGCATCAACAACGATTACAGCTGATTTTTGGAGTCCAGTTATTCTTGATGCTTGGAGTATTTCAGCTAATTGGGAAGGGTTTAACCAATCTAATTCAGTGCAACTACCTATAATAGAATTAAGAGTTTTTGGTCTGAGACATGTTGTTTTATTTAATTCTCCTTTATCATAAGATACATTGCAAGCAGCTGCTCCTTTTTCAAACATTTCTTTATGATATAGAGATTGAATGTATGTTATAGTTGGCATAATATAAAGAATTTGGAAGAGGTATTTAAAGTTAGTTGTGACGCAGAATATAAATATTAATCATGCGTGTACCAGAAAACGAACTTATCTTTTTCTTTTTTGTCAAGCCTGCAGAAGCCAAAGCGTGTGAACTGGATTATGTCGCCTTCTTTTAGCTTGGTTAATGACTGCTCGCCTTTGCCTTTGATGACTTTTTTGTCAGGCATTAGGACTTCAACGTCAACTAGGTCTTTGTGGACTGGAAGCCAGTGGATGATCTTTTCTCCTTTTTCCTTGTATTTTTCATGCTCAAGGGAGTCAAAGATGAGTTTATTTGTTTTTTTGATGAAGTTAAGAGAGTCCATTAGCCTGTAGAGCTTGTTGTTGGTTAGAGCTTTATGGTCTTCTTTAGTTATGTAAAATTCATCTTTGGTTTCAAATGTTCTTTTTCCTTTTTCAGGAAAGTCAGGATGAAGCTTTAGCTCAAGTTTCTGGGCAGGAGCTTTTTCCACTTTGATTTTTATAGGTTGGTTTATGAAGAAGTATCTGTTGCATTTGGAGTCAAGGATTTTCCTGTTTATTGATGCAATTAACTGAAAGTCAATGTTTGTCTGGGTTTTGCTTAATCCTATCTCTTTTGCTAATTGGTAGAAGGATTCTTTTACAATGCCTCTTCTTCTTAATGCTTTTAGTGTGACTAAGCTTGGGTCGTCCCAGCCGATTACCTTTTTCTGTTCTATGAGCTCTCTGATTTCCCTGCCCTGAGTTGTTGCACCGATTACGTTGAATCTGCCGTATTGGATTATGGTTTGGATTTTGAATCCGAGAAGTTGTTTGAGATAGTTTTGGAGTTCTACTCTCATTTCACCAAATTCACCGCTTCTTAGAATATGTGTTATATTGCATAGCTCATCTTCTATAGTGCCTGCAAGGTCATACATTGGCCAAGCAGAGTATTTTTTGCCATGAAGATAGTGCTTTGTGTTGCAGATTCTGAATAGGACAGGGTCTCGCATTGCATAGTTGTTTGATTCCATGTCAGCTTTTAATCTTAGGATGACTTCGCCATCTTTGTAGGTTCCGTCTTTCATTTTTTGCCATTCTTTGATGTTCCTGTCCAGAGGGAAGGACCTGCAGCCACATTCCTGGCCTTTGTTCCTTAGAGTGCTCATCTGTTCCCTTGGGCAGCCGCAGACATAGGCATTGCCCTTTTTTATGAGAGTTTCTGCATAATTGTATATCTTTTCCATGTCATTGGATACGATTACTTCCTTGCTTGGCTTAATGTCAAGCCATTCAAGGTCTTCTTTGATTGAGTCTAAATATTCTTTTGAAGATTTTTCTGGGTTTGTGTCTTCAAACCTTAGCACGCATTTGCCTTCATACTTTTTTGAGTAGAGGTAATTGATGAGAAAGCTTAAGGCATGGCCAATGTGAAGATATTTGCTTGGCTCTGGAGGAATTCTGGTTATGAACTTACCTTTTATAGCATTTTTAAGATCGGGAAGCTCGCCTTTCTTTTCTTGCTTTTTTTTAGGGATGGGCTTGACATCCAATTTGTCCAGCTTAACTTTTTGGTCTTCTAATGGAAGAGCGTTTACTTCGTCAACTGTTTCTTTTACCAGAGGCTGGAGCTCTTTTATTTTAGATTTTAATTCTGGCTTTTCCTGGAGTACTTTGCCGATGACTGAGCCTATGTTGGCTTTGCCGTTGAACATGAGTGCATTGTTTAATGCGTATTTGAGGATTAGCTTTTTGTCCATGTTATAAGCATAGAATTAACTTGGTATATAAATATAGCGGAGAAAGGAGGCTTATACGTAACATTTATAAACAAACTCCTATTTATTGTTAGTTAAATAGCCCGAGTTCAACTAAACAGAGCGTTTAGGGTGAGTTAAGAATTCTCTGGCTATTTTTACAAATAAAATGGAAAATAAAGATAAAACTGAAGGAAAAGAAGAACAAGAATTTAAGCATATAGTTAGAATAGGCAGCGCTGACCTTGATGGTAACAAGCCTATGCATCTTGCGCTTACAAAGTTAAAAGGTGTTGGATTTATTTTTGCTAATGCTGTCTTAGACTCTGCAGATATTGACAGAAACAAAAAGGCAGGGTATCTTTCTAAGGAAGAAACTGAGAAGATTAACAAGGTTATAGATAATCCGTTAGAAGCCAATATTCCGGTTTGGATGCTTAACAGAAGAAATGATGTTGAAACAGGTAAAGATATGCATCTTACTGGAGGGGATTTAGATTTTGCAAAAGAGAATGATGTTAAGAGAATGAAGACTATAAGATGTTATAAAGGTGTAAGGCATGCATTTAATCTGCCAGTTAGAGGGCAGAGAACTAAATCAAATTTCAGAAGGAATAAAGGAAAGGTTATGGGCGTAAAGAGGAATCCTAACGCTAAGACAGGTAAAACGTAAGTATTGGTTTTTGTAAAATATGGGAGATCCAAAAAAACAAAGGAAAATGTATTCAAGGCCGTCACATCCTTGGCGGACTGAAAGGATTGAGTTAGAGAAAGTCCTTATGAAAGAGTATGGGCTGAAGAATAAGAAAGAGATTTGGAGAGTAAATTCACTTTTGAAAAAATATTCTAGTCAGGTTAAGAAGCTTGTTGTAGATAAGAGCAAGCAGAGTGAGCTTGAGAGGAAGAATTTGTTAACAAAGCTGAAGAAGCTTAAACTTATAGAAGAGTCAGCACAGCTTGAAGATGTTCTTAATATGACACCAAAAGATATTCTGGACAGAAGATTACAAACTATTGTTTTCAAGAAGGGATTGACAAGGTCAATTAATCAGGCAAGGCAGGCTGTTATACATAGGCATATAGCTGTTGGCAATAATAAGATTACTAATACAGGTTATTTGGTTTCTGGAGATGAGGAGCAGAAGGTTGTTTTTGCAATTAAGTCTCCTTTTGCAAATGAAGATCATCCGGAAAGAGTTCCTAAAGAGGAAGTTCCAGCTCCTAAAAAGAAGAAAGAAGAGGAAGAGCCTAAAGGGAAAAAGGCTGTTGAAGAAAAAAAGAAAGAAGCTCCTAAAGAAGAGAAGAAAGAAAAAAAGGATAGTAAGGAGAAGAAATAAAAATGGTTGAGAGAAGAAGCAATAACACAAGATGGGGAGTAGCTCATATTTACAGTTCTTATAATAACACTATTATTCATATTACAGATATTACTGGAGATGAGACTATCTCAAGAACTTCAGGAGGACAGATTGTTAAAGCTGATAGGTTGGAGTCATCTCCTACTGCAGCTATGATGGCTGCAAAGAGAGCAGCAGAGATGGCTATGGACCATGGCATTAATGGGATTCATGTTAAGATTAAAGCTCCTGGCGGGCATAATGGACCTTCCAATCCTGGACCTGGAGCTCAGGCAGCTATAAGAGCTTTGTCAAGGATGGGACTTAGAATAGGTATTATTGAAGATATTACTCCAATACCTCATGGTGGATGCCGAAAGAAAGGCGGAAGGAGGGGAAGAAGAGTTTAACTTCGTTAAACTCTTATTGGACCTCCCCTTTAGGCAACTAAAGTATAGACGGCCCACCCCTACAAATGATAAGTTTTCATGAAGTAAATTAAAAATAATGGAGGAACTAAAAATGCAAGTAAAATTGTTGGCAAAAGGTAAGGATAAGAACAAAGAGTCTTTTATCCTGAAAAATGTTTCACCAGAGATTGCAAATACAATTAGAAGGTATGTTATGAATGAAGTTCCTACCATGGCAATAGAAGATGTTGAGTTTACACAGAATACTTCATTATTATATGATGAGATTGTTGCACATAGATTAGGCTTGTTGCCTTTGTCTACTGACTTAAAGTCTTATACTTTGCAGGAGAAATGCAACTGCAAAGGGGCAGGATGTGCAAAGTGTACAGTTAAGATGACTATTAAAGGTAAAGGACCATGCATTTTGTTTGCTGGAGAAATGAAGTCAAAGGATCCAAAAGTTAAGCCTTTATATCCAAAGACATCTATTGCAAAATTGATTAAGAAACAGGAAATTGAGCTGGAAGCTACTGCTATGCTTGGTAAAGGAAAAGTGCATACAAAATGGTCACCAGGATTGGTTTATTATAAGTATAAACCTGTTATTGAGATTAATCAAAGTGAAGTAAAAGATGCTAATAAGATTAAGGATAGCTGCCCGGTTGATGTGTTTAAGGTTGAAGGTGATAAGCTTAAGATTAATGATAATAATTTGTTAAAATGTCATCTTTGCGGCGCATGCCAAGATATTAGTGATGGCGTTAAGCTGAATGAAGATGAAAGTGAAATCATATTGTATGTGGAAAGCTGGGGACAGTTAACTGTCAAAGATATGGTTAAGGAAGCGTTGGATATTTTTAAAGATGATTTAGATGAGTTCGCTGAAGCGGTGAAAGCTGCTAAGTAAGGTTATAGTTTACGCGGAGGAGCGTTAAAATTTGTCTTTGGGACAAATTCACTGGCCTCCTTGTTCGCTTATAATCATTGCGGAGGCGCGCTAAAATTTGTCTTTGGGACAAATTCACTGGCCTCCTTGTTCGCTACGCTCACTGCGGAGGTGACAGAGTCTGGTCAAATGTGCAAGGTTGAGGTCGTTGAGCAAAAGCCTTGTCCCTTAGTGGGTGCGCGTGTTCGAATCACGTCCTCCGCACTTTGCAGCGAGTCCAAAGTAAACGCTTGGATTCGGTTAATAAATGATTTTACTCCCATAAAATGGATAAGGTAATGAAAATAGAACCAAACAAAAAGAAATTGCTTTTGTTTAACCTAAGCAAGACTTTTGTAATACTATTGTTTATTACAGGGAGTACAATGGCTTTCAAGTTTGCAGGGATATTGAATATTTTTGCAGAGACATTTGATTCATTTGGCTTAGAGATAAGCGCAGATAAGATATTGTTTGGAATCATACTGACAGCTGTTGTAGCAACAATTGTTATGTTAGCTTTCAAGTATATAACAATAACCAGCAAGAAATATATGTTTTATGATAACAAACTGGATGCTAATGGAAAAGAGATATCATATAAGAACATTTTGAAAATAAACTTAAATAAGTCAGGTATTGAAAATAAAATATTAAAAACAGGTTCAATGAGCATTGAATTGACTGGCATGGAAGAAAATAAGGTAACTATTGATTATGTTGAAAATATAGATCAAGTAAGCAATTATTTTCAAAATATGCTCAGAAATTTCAAAACAAGATTATATTCACAAGTAAGTACACAACAAAGGATAGGAAAAACATTGGATAAATTATAAAATGGTAAAAAGAACAGGTCCTACAAACTCAAGCTTGATAAGCTTGATAGAAAGTCTTAAGGCTTTAGGTAGTGAGAACAATGTTCCATTATGGAAAAGGATTGCAAAGGAGCTAGAAAAGCCTAGAAGGAATGCAAGGGCTGTTAACCTTTCAAAGATTAATAAGTATACTAAAGAAGATGAAGTTATTATTGTTCCAGGCAAAGTGTTAGGTGATGGTGTTTTGGAGCATAAGCTTACTATTGGAGCGTTTTCATATTCAAAGAGCGCTTTGGAGAAGATTAATAAAGCGCAGGCTAAAGCAATGCTTATTAAAGATTTTATGGGTATGGATATTAAAGGTAAAAGAATCAGAATAATAGGATAAAGATTAAAATGATAGTAATTGATGCAACTAATCAAATCGTAGGAAGAATGGCTAGTTTTGTAGCTAAGACAGCTTTGCTAGGTGAAAAGATAGTTGTTGTTAATTGTGAGAATGCTATTATATCAGGTAATAAGAGTTCAATTATTTCAAAGTATAAGATGAGGAGAGAAATTGGAGGCCCAATGACTGGACCTTTCTTCCCAAGGCAGCCGGATAGGGTTGTTAGAAGAACTATTAGAGGTATGCTGTCATATAAACAGGGCAGAGGAAGGGATGCTTTTAAGAATATTATGTGTTATATGGGTGTTCCTGAGAAGTATGAAAAAGAAAAGCTTATTACTTCAAACAAAACTAATGTTTCAAAGCTTCCTAATTATAAGTATATGGTATTGAAAGATTTATGCAAACTGGTTTAAAATAATGAAAGTTATAAATTCATCCGGAAAGAGAAAGAGAGCAATTGCAAGAGCTACTTTGAAGCCTGGTAAAGGTAATGTTATGGTTAATAATAAGCCTTTAAGTATTTATCAACCAAAGATGAATAGGCTGAAGATTCAAGAGCCTTTGCTGATTGCTAAGAGCTTAGGCAGCAAGGATGTTGACATTTATGTTACTATCAAAGGCGGTGGATATAACAGCCAGACTGAGGCTGCAAGACTTGCTATAGCAAGAGCCTTATTACAGTTTGATAAGAAGTTAGAGAAACCTTTCTTGGAGTATGACAGGCATCTTCTGGTTGCTGATGTGAGAAGGAAGGAAGCTTCAAAGCCGAATAGGCAAGGTAAGGCAAGGTCTAAAAGACAGAAGTCTTACAGGTAGAGAAATTATTTTATTTCTTGTTTTTTCACAAAACAAACATTTAAATATTCTTTGTTCTAAAGTTAAGTGTAAAAAGAGGTGGTATTTTGGAAGAATCAATTTTGTCTGTTAGTTCTGAGAGAGCAGAGAGAAGGAAGGTTAATCCTTCTAAGAAGTTTGTTAAGAGTGCTTATGTTAAGAGTCTTAGAGAGTATAATAAGATTTATAATGAGTCTGTTAAGAATCCTGCGAAGTTCTGGGGAGAGAAGGCAAAGCAATTGCATTGGTTTAAGAAATGGAAGACTGTTTTTAAGTATAGTAAGAAACCGTTTGTTAAATGGTTTGAAGGCGGAAAAATAAATGTTTCTTATAACTGCCTTGATAGGCATCTTACTACATGGAGAAAGAATAAGGCTGCATTGATTTGGCAGGGTGAGCCTGAAGAGGATAGCAGGACTTATACTTATGTTGAGCTTCATAGAGAGGTTTGCAAGTTTGCAAATGTTTTGAAGAGGAAGGGGATTAGAAAGGGTGACAGAGTTTGCCTTTATATGCCTATGATACCTGAGATTGCGATTGCAATGCTTGCCTGTACAAGAATAGGAGCTATTCATTCTATTGTGTTTGGTGGTTATAGCGCAGAGTCACTTAGGAAGAGGATTAAGGATAGTGAAGCTAAGATGTTGATTACAGCTGATGGCAGCTTGAGAAAAGGAAAACCAATGCCTCTGAAAGACAAGGCTGATTCTGTGTTAGGAAAATGTCGGTCTGTTAAGAATGTTATAGTTTGCAAGAGGGCTAATATAAAGGTGAAGATGAATAAGAGAAGAGATTTCTGGTGGCATGAGGAGATGAAGGATGCCAGTCCGTTTTGCAAGGCAGTTGAGATGGATGCAGAAGATCCTTTGTTTATTCTTTATACTAGCGGCACAACTGGAACTCCTAAGGGTGTGTTGCATACTACGGGAGGGTATCTTGTTTATGTTTATCAGACTACTAAATGGGTGTTTGATTTGAAGGATGATGATACTTACTGGTGCACTGCTGATGTTGGATGGATTACTGGGCATAGTTATATTGTTTATGGACCTTTGGCTAATGGCGCAACTTCTCTTATGTTTGAAGGTGTTCCTACTTATCCTGAGCCTGATAGGTTTTGGCAGATTGTTGAGAAGTATAAGGTTAATGTGTTTTATACTGCGCCTACTGTTGTGAGAGCTTTAGAGAGAGAGGGTAAGAAGTGGGTGGATAAGCATGACCTTAGTTCGTTAAGGTTGCTGGGTTCTGTGGGAGAGCCGATTAATCCGGATGCATGGAATTGGTATTATAATGTTATTGGCAAGAGAAAGTGTCCGATTGTTGATACATGGTGGCAGACTGAGACTGGAGGTATTTTGATTACTCCTTTGCCTGGCGCTATGCCTTTGAAGCCTGGATCAGCTACTATGCCGTTCCCTGGTGTGGTGCCGGCTATTTTGAAGGAGGATGGGAGCGAGGCTGCTGCAAATGAGGGAGGGGATCTTGTTATTAAAAAATCATGGCCTGGGATTGGAAGGACTGTATGGAAGAATCCTAAGAGATATATTGATGTTTATTTCAGCAAGTTTCCAGATTACTATCTTGCAGGCGATGCTGCTAAGAAGGATAAGGATGGCTATTTCTGGATAATGGGTAGGATTGATGATGTTGTTAATGTTTCAGGGCATAGGATTGGGACAGCGGAAGTGGAGAGTGCATTGGTTAGCCATAAGACTGTTGCAGAGTCTGCGGTTGTTCCGATGTCGCATGAGATAAAAGGCCAGTGCCTGTATGCGTTCGTGACTTTGAAGAGAGGGGTTAAGAAGAGTGATAAGCTTAAGATTGAATTGGTTAAACATGTTGCAAGAGTGATTGGGCATATTGCAAAGCCTGAGAAGGTTCAGTTTGCTGATGCGCTTCCTAAGACAAGGTCTGGAAAAATCATGAGAAGGATTTTGAAAGCAATTGTTGAAGGAAAGAAAGATGTTGGAGATACTACTACATTGGCAGATGCTTCAGTGGTTAAGACACTGATAAGAGAAAAAGAGAAGTAATACCGTCTGGAAAATCATAAATTTTTGTTTTTCCCATATTTTTTACTACCTATATATTTATATATAAGTTGTTACTTAAGAAATAAAGTGTAATAACTATACAATTATAAATAAAAAAGGGTGAAGGGTAAAATGATTGTAAAAGAAGAATTTTTAAGCAAACTGAGAAGATATTTTTCTTTGAACTTATACGAAGTAAAAATCTGGGCAGCCTTATTGTCAAGAGGTGTGAGCACTGCAGGTGAGTTGTCTGATATTGCTAATGTTCCAAGGTCAAGAAGTTATGATGTTCTTGAAAGCCTGGAAAAGAAGGGTTTTGTTATAATGAAGTTGGGTAAGCCAATTAAATATATTGCTGTTCCTCCTACTGAAGTTGTTGGAAGAGTTAAAAAGAATATGAGGACAGAAGCTGAAGAAAAGGTTAACAGATTGAATAAGCTTGAAGGCTCGGATGTTTTGAATGAATTGAGCACATTGCATACGCAGGGTGTTGAGTTAATAGAACCGTCTGACTTGTCTGGCTCGTTAAGAGGAAGACATAACCTGTATAATCATCTTGAGATGATGATTAAGAATGCTAATGAGTCTGTTACCCTTATGACTACTGCTCAAGGCATAATGAGAAAAGTTGAAGGGCTTAAGCCTACTTTTGAGAAGATTAGTAAGAGAGGTGTTAACATTAGGATTGCTGCGCCGATTACAAAGGAGAGCATGAGTGCTATAAAAGAGATGAGAGATATTGCAGAGGTTAGGCATACTAATAGCAATGCAAGGTTCTGTATTGTTGATGGGAAAGAGCTTGTGTTTATGGCTTTGGATGATAAGGATGTTCATCCTACTTATGATATTGGAATATGGGTTACCACACCGTTCTTTGCTAAAGCACTTGATGACTTGTTTAGCAGTTCATGGAAACATATGAAAGCTGTTGATGATGTGAAGCTTGAGTAAAGTTTTCTTATTCTTTTTTTATGTTTTGCTCTAAAGAAAGATTTATAAACATAGTTCTTATTGAAGTTGTTAATGAAATCAGAGAAAGAAAGACCTAAGATTAGCAGGGAATGGTTATTAGTTATTGTTGTTCTAGTTATACTGGCTTTTATCAGCATGTTTATTGCAGGGATTCTTTCTTCGGTGATTAGTGATGGTACGCCAACTACATTAGGGAATGCTGCTATTATTCCTTTAAAGGGTATTATTACGGTTGAGCCTAGCATTCTTTCGTTTGGTGAAGAGGCTGCAACTTCTTCAAATATTATTAAGCTTATTGACAGGGCTGAAAAGAATCCTAATGTTAAGGCGATTGTGTTTGAGATTAATTCTGGAGGAGGCTCGCCGGTTGCTACTGAAGAGATTGTGAGAAGAGTGAAGAGGATTAAGAAGCCTAAGGTTGCCTGGATTAGAGAGATTGGCGCGTCAGGAGCTTATTGGGTTGCGTCTGCTACTGACCATATTATTGCAAACAGGATGAGTGTTACTGGTTCAATTGGTGTTATTTCTTCTTATCTGGATTTTTCAGGGTTTTTAGGTGATCATAATATTACTTATCAAAGGCTTGTTGCAGGAGAGTTTAAGGATATAGGTAGTCCTATGAAACAGTTGACGCCTATGGAAGAGAAGTTGCTTAGTGAAAGGATTAATCTTATTCATGATTATTTTATAGAAGGTGTTGCAGAGAATAGAGGGTTGGAGAATGATAAGGTTAGAGAGCTTGCTACAGGGATTTATTATATGGGTTCACAGGCAAAAGAGCTGGATTTGGTGGATGAGCTTGGAGGAGAGGAAGAGGTTAAGGCTTATCTTGAGAAAATATTGGAGATGCCTGTTGAGCTTAAAAAGATAGAAAGCAGGAAAGGTTTCCTTGAGGCAATGAGCGGAGTGTTTAGCAAGAATTCTTTCTTTGTGGGAAGAGGGATTGGATATGCTTTTAATGCTTATAATATGGAGAAGGCTATGAAGATTGTTAGTTAAGGTTCAAATCCTTTACTTTTTATTACCTCTTTTTCTTCTGTTATCAATAATCCTTCTACACCACTTAAACTTTCGATTAATGCTAAACCTTTGTCTGCGCCTAATACAAACACAGAAGTTGCTAGCGCATCTGCATCTACTGCTTTTTCTGCTAATATTGTTACACTGATTAGGTCTAATGCTGATTTTCCAGTTTTAGGATTGATGATATGATGCTGGCTTTTGTCAACAAAATATCTTTCATAGTCTCCTGAGGTTGCTACTGCTTTATTGTTGAGGTTGATTATGGTTATGTAGTCTTGTTCATCTCTTGGGTTTCTTAATGCAATGCTCCAATCTTCTTTTCCTTTGTTTCCTATTGCTCTTATGTCTCCGCCAGCGTTGATTAAGGCAGAGTCTATGTTGTTTGCTTTTAATACTCCTATTGCTTTGTCAACTGCATAGCCTTTGGCAATGCCACCCAAAGTTATTCTCATTCCTGTTTTATCAAAGCTTATGCTGGTTTCCTCGATTAGGATGTCTTGATAGTTTACAAGACTTAATGTAGTTTTTATTTCTTTTTCTGAAGGCGGCTTGCCTGTCTTTTGGAATGAATTAGTGTAAAGCTCTAATAATGGCTGGACTGTGATGTCAAAGGCGCCGTTGCTTAGGGCAGAGTAGTATTCTGACTGCCTTAGAATGTTGATTAGCTCTGTGTCTGGGTTTTTAAGAATGCCTTCATTGTTTAGGATGCCAACCTGAGTCTGGTTATTATAATGGCTCATTAAAGAGTTTATTCTTTCTATTTCAGTGAAAGCTAGGTCAATTGATTGACTGGCTTTTACTGTGTCTTTGTCGATTACTGTTATAGAAACTATTGTGCCCATTAGTTCTCTTGTTTTGGTTAGGTTGGTTTCTTGTACACAGCCTGTTGTGATTAAAAGCAGAAGTATAATGATTCCTAATTTTTTTTTTTTCATCTGATAGAAGGGTCATCTATTATAGCCTGAATAAAATCTGGAAGTTTATCAAGGTATACTGCTAATGCTGGGCTTCTCTCGCCTTCTAAGTTTAATTCCGTGCTATAATCTCCTAAATTATTATGGCCTATAAAGGCTTCTTCACAACGAATAATATCATCCTTCCACTTAAAAACCAATTGATCTCTTCTTCTCAGGCTATGGTTAGGACTGCAATATTTAATTCTTATTACAGTAGATTTATCAGCAGATTCAGATGAAGAGAATAAATCCTGAATGTATTCAAGTGCTTCTCCTGGGCGGATAATTTCTTTAATACCACTAAACTCTATAGAATGGAATAAACTCCGCTTTAATTCTCCTTCAATGTTATTATAGAATTCAGGCATATCCTTGAATCCTATAGTTTTTTTAATAAGACAATAATTTCTTACCCCTAGATGATTAAGTGTGTTATTAAGTATGAATGATGGCTCTCCAGCCTTTTTTCTATCATTTTTAATGTCATCAAACCTTTGCGGTCTTATTTTAAATAACTTAATCTGTTTTCTGTCCATTTAATGCAGAGAAACCTTCTTTTTTATAAAAACCTTTTCAAATTATACATATAAAGCTATTTCTAAAAACAAGCTGATAACTTTACAGGTTATTATTCAAGCTATACTTCCTAGCCTTTGGATGCCCTTTTTTGTCTCTTGGCCTCTCAATTTCATTTATAAAACCTTTTTTCTTTAAATCAATTAAAAAATAGATAGCTGTTTTTATAGACCTTCTGCTTTCTTCTGACAGAAGGTATTTTGTAACAAAACCATATTTGGTTTGAACAATTTTAAATTTTTCCAAAGCAAACTCAATCCTTCCGTTTCTAGGAGCAGAAGGAAATTTATAGCTTTTTATTGCATTCTCTAAAAGTTTATTCTTATACTCTAAATAGAATCCTATTTTTTCTTGAAACTTTACTAGATTTTCTTTACCATAAATAGAAAGTTCCCAATCAGCCTTTTTTTCATTTTCCCTATAAGCACCTAAAGAGATTTTTGAAGTTATCTCAAGATCCAATAATAACCGTTTAATTCCTTTTAGGGAATTTGGTGCGTATTCTTCAGGTTCAAGCCTAAGTGTCTTCTTGGTTGAATCAATTTTTAAGGTTTGTTTTACTTGGAGTCTCCTATCTTTTAATCTAACATTTCCTTCATCAGTAAAAAACTGTTTAATAAAGATTCCTTTTTTATCTATATCCAAATTAAAAATAAAATAAGGAATAGAATAATTTGTTATTGACTTATAGCCTTCTTTTAAGCCAACTTTTAATAAAACTAATCCTACTATTTTAGGAAAAACTAGTTGGTATGTTTGATCGTCTCTTAAATAGAGTTTATAATCTACATCCCCAAAAACCTCTTTGAAGCAATTTAAGATACCATCAATTAACACTTTCTTCTGGTTATTATATCTTACTATTATCTGGCTATTTATCTCTCCATCGCCCATTATTGCTGAAATTAATCTTACTCCATTTTTGTTTGTAAAGTCAAATGGGAATCTCGGTTTTTTTATTCCTACATTGGTACTTTTACAACTTGTTATTAAGTCAGTATTATCCTCAATAAATTTGTTCCCTATTTCAAGCATTCTTGAAATTTTCTTAATGAAATGTATCGAAACCTTTTTGCCAATCTTAAAACGGTATAGTTGTTCTGTTATCTCCTGACTTAAAACCAGATTAGTTTTTTTAACCAAAGTAGTAATTAATCTTATTACTTTCTTGTTTAGTTTTAAGTAAATTCTTTCAGAAGGAATTTGAGTTAGATGCATTTTTACCATTTTACTACCCATTATTGTACGGTAAAAATAGATATATTTAAATATTTCCTTTAGAAAGAATTTAATATGGCAAAAAAAGTAATTGAAGCCTCAGTGGCTGTTGCCATCGGCGTAAAACTTTGCAGGCCAGCTGTTATTCCAATGTATCCGATTACGCCACAATAGGAAGAAGTTAAACACTTCTCCTAGTGGAGACTCACATTGTTGAAAAGCTTGCGAGTTTTATTAATGATGGCATACTAGATAGTGAGATGATTCATATGGAGTCAGAGCATTCTGCATTGTCTGCTGCTTTGGGTGCTTCAGCTACTGGAGTTAGGACGTTTAGTGCCACTGCATCACAAGGATTAGCATTAATGCATGAGATTCTTTTTGTGGTTTCAGGGATGAGGCTGCCGGTTGTGATGTCTATTGCTAATAGATCATTGAGCGCTCCTATTAATATTTGGAATGATCATCAGGATAGCATTTCTGCAAGAGATTCAGGCTGGATGCAGTTTTATGCGGAGTCTTCACAGGAAGCACTGGATACGATGATAATTGCTTATAAGATTGCAGAGAATAAAGATGTGCTGCTGCCTGCAATGGTTTGCATTGACGGGTTTACTTTGTCGCATGTTTATGAGCCAGTGGATATTCCTGAGCAGAAGAGTGTTGATAGGTTCCTTTCACCGTATAAGCCGGTTTATAAGCTTGACCCAGAGAAACCTTTGACTATGGGACCGGTTGGATTTCCTGATTCTTTTATGTATTTTAAGCATGCGCAGCAGAAGGCAATGGAGAGTGCGTTGCAGGTTATAAAGAAGGTTAATACTGAGTTTAAGCAGCAGTTTGGAAGGGATTATGGGGATGGTATCCTTGAAGGTTATAAGATGAATGATGCTAAGCAGGCTGTTGTGTGCATGGGTTCTGTGTGCGGCACTGTGAGAGTTGCTGTGGATAAGATGAGGAAGGATGGCAAGAAGGTTGGGATGATTAAGCTTAAGACGTATAGGCCGTTTCCAAAGAAAAGGCTGGTTGAAGTTTCAAAAGGCTTAAAAGGGATGGCTGTATTGGATAAGAATATATCGTTTGGAAATTATGGTGCATTGTTTACTGATTTAAAAGCGGTTTTATCTGATAAAATCAAGATGAATAATTTTATTATTGGACTTGGAGGAAGGGATATTACTGTTAAACATGTTGAAGAAGTGGTTGGTAAGATAGGAAGCAAAAAGGATATTGAATGGGTTTACTGAGATAACTAAATGAGTGATTACAAGTGACAAAGCATCATTTACTGAAGGAGGAACATCAGAAGAGCAACTGTATTTACTGCAATCATGAGCTGAAAGGAGAGAAATGGAAGTCAGCGTTTGAAGTGTTGCATCATTACAAAGTGATTGAGTGCAGGAAGTGTAGTAAAGAAAACAGGGTTAAGGTTGATTTTCATGGTTCAGGGCATGACGGCTGGGATGGCACTCATGCATGGAAGAAGGAGTTTAATGGGAAGAAGAAGGATGGAAAGGTTCATTCGCTTGAAGATAAGATTAAGGTTTGTGAAAGAGTAGATACGTTTGGTAAGTAAAAAATGATACCTGAAGAAGAATTGTTTGCAAAGGGGCATAGGGCATGCGCTGGGTGCGGCTCTGCGCTGGCAATGAGACATGCATTGAAGGCTGCGGGAAAGAATACTATTATTAGCCATGCGACTGGGTGCATGGAGGTTGTGAGCAGTCCTTATCCTGAGACTGCATGGAGGGTTCCATGGATTCATGCGGCTTTTGAGAATGCTGCTGCAGTTGGCTCAGGGATTGACAGGGCATTGAAGAGGCAGGGGAAGAGAGAGAATGTTAATTTGCTGGTTATTGGAGGGGATGGAAGCACGTTTGATATTGGGTTTCAGGCTTTGAGCGCTGCTATTGAGAGGCAGCAGAATTTTTGTTATATTTGTTATGAGAATAATGCTTATATGAATACTGGCATTCAAAGGAGCGGGGCAACGCCTAAGTATGCATCTACTACTACGTCTCCTGCAGGGAAGGTTGTGCATGGCAAAATGGAATGGAAGAAGCATATGCCTTTGATTGTTGCTGCGCATAATGAGGGTGTTTATGTGGCTACAGCTAATATTGCTTTTGTGCAGGATTATATTGATAAGGTTAAGAAAGGCCTGGCTAAAAAAGGGCCGGCTTATATAGAGGTGTACTGCCCATGCCCGCCTGGATGGAAGATTTCTCCCAGTCAGACTGTTGAGGTTGCGAAGGTTGCTTTTAAGAGCAAGGTTACACCTTTGTATGAGATAGAGAATGGTGTGTTGAAGTTTACTAAAGAGCCTTCTTCTTTTGTTCCTGTTATAGAACATCTAAAGACACAAGGAAGGTTTAAGCATATGACAGGTGAAGAAGTTAATGAGGTTCAGTTACATTTGGATAAGAATTATGAGAAACTGAAGAAGCTTGAAGAGACATGTGTCAGGCTGTAGGCTTAATTTCCTTACTCTAATATAGATTTTTGTGTAAACATATATTTAAATATGAGTGCTACTTTCAAATGAAAGGTAGAGGTGGGTAAAAGTGGATGATTTTGTAGAGATACCAGCACATAATTCGGAAGAAAATAATAATGTTCAAGATGATAATCAGGAGACTAATCAAAGGTATCCTGAAGAGCAGAGAGAAGAGGTTAGGCCAGCAGAAGATAATTCTGAGTCTGCTCCTCCAGAAGAGCCAAAGATAGTTGTTCCTGAATCTAATGTTCCTTTCACAGAGCCTGAAAAGTCTGAGAGAAATCCAAATGATATTGATGCTGAGCTTGAGATGCTTTTAGCCAAACAAAAGGCTGCAATTAAGGTTGTAGGTTCTGGTGGAGGGGGGAATAATACTATTAATAGGATTAGTGAGGTTGGGATAACAGGCGCTGAGACTATTGCTGTGAACACGGATGCGCAGGATTTGCTTTATACTAATGCTTCTAAAAAGATTTTGATTGGAAGAGAGCTTACTCAGGGATTGGGTGCTGGCTCTGACCCAAAGGTTGGTGAAGAGGCTGCAAGGGAGAGTGAACATGAGATTAAGGCTTCATTACAGAATGCTGATATGGTTTTTATTACCTGTGGGCTTGGAGGAGGAACTGGTACTGGGTCTGCTCCAGTGATTGCTGATGTGGCAAAGAAGATTGGCGCGTTGACTGTGGGGATTGTTACTATACCTTTTGTTATGGAAGGCAATAGAAGGTATGAGAATGCTATGATTGGCCTTGAGAAGATGGAGAATACTGTTGATACATTGATTGTTATTCCTAATGATAAATTGCTGGAGCTTGCTCCGGATTTACCGCTTCATACTGCTTTTAGAGTTGCTGATGAGATCTTGACGAATGCTGTTAAAGGGATTGCTGAGCTTGTTACTAAAGCAGGATTGGTTAACCTTGATTTTGCGGATATTAAGACTGTGATGAGCAAAGGAGGGGTTGCATTGATTGGTGTTGGTGAGTCTGATACTGATAACAGGGCTGTTGAAGCTGTTGAGAAGGCTATTGCAAATCCTTTACTGGATGTTGATATTTCTAATGCTAATGGAGCTTTGATTAATGTGTGCGGAGGCTCTGATATGACGCTTGATGAGGCAAGGAAAGTTGTGGAAACGGTTTCTGAGAAGCTTAATGAGGATGCAAGGATTATTTGGGGAGCGCAGATTTCTGAGGATATGGATAAGACTATCAGAACTATGCTGATTGTTACAGGGGTTAAGTCAACGCAGATATTCGGGCCAGGGAAGGGCATGGGAGATAAGAGACAGAAAGAGATTGAGAATGAGCTTGGAATTGAGTTTGTTGACTGAAATTATTTTTAAGTTTTTATTATATGACCATCTTTTAAGAAAGCAACCCTGTCAGCTTCTTTTGCAAGCTTATCATCATGGGTTACCATGATTATGGTTTTGTTTTCTTCTTTGTGGAGCTTGTTTAAAAAGTTCATGACTGTTCTTCCTGTTTTTGAGTCAAGGTTGCCTGTTGGCTCATCAGCTAGTATAACTGCAGGGTCATTGGCAAGGGCTCTTGCGATTGCTACTCTTTGCTGCTGGCCGCCGCTTAGCTCTGTGGGCTTATGATTTTTTCTGTCTCCAAGTTCCATAAGGCCAAGGAGATAGTTGGCTCTTTCTAATCTTTTTTCTTTGACTGTTTCCTGAAAGACCATAGGCAGCATTACGTTTTCTATTGCTGAGAGTGTGGGTATAAGGTTGAAGGTCTGGAAGATGAAGCCAATTTCCCTGCCTCTTATTTGGGCAAGGTCTGATTCTGACAGATGGGCTATGTTTTCCTGGTCTAAGAAGATTTCTCCTTTTGTGGGAATGTCAAGGCAGCCTACCATGTTGACAGCTGTACTTTTGCCGGATCCGCTGGGGCCCTGGATTGCAACAAATTCTCCTCTTTTTACATGGAAGTTTATGCCTCTTAATGCATTTACTTTTACGTTGCCCATTTGATAGATTTTCCAGACGTTTTCAAGTTTGATGATGGTGTCTTTGTCTTTCATTTTAAATAAATTTTTCTGCTCTTTTTATCATTTGTTTCTTTAATCCAATAAAGCAGCCGCCTGGCTTGCCTGCGCAGTAGGTTGCTTCTTTGGGTTTTAATATTCCGATTCTTCTATGAAATCATAAAATGTTTTATGCTTCTCACCATTAGACAATTCTGAATTAATTCTTCTATTCTCTTTATTCCATCTTAAAACATTATATATTAATTTATTCTTTTCTAATCCATTATAATATTTACTTTGTCTTGTAATCTTAACATTATCAATAAATCCTCCAGTTTCCATAAATGTCTTTAAAGCCTCTATATTGCCACTAGATAAGCCACTATAATTAAACCAGCCACTTAAACCTTTCAAGTTAAAGTTAATACCTATTTTATAAGCAACTTCCCTCCATTGTTCTAGAAGTATTGGGTGAGCACAAGAAAAATCCAAACTAAATCTTAAATATTTACCATTAAAACAAATGCTACAAGATCCCTCCGCTGACATTCCTAATCTAAATGCTTCTAATAGAACTTTTTTATTATCATTTAATAAAAATCTTAATGTTGGCTGGTCTGTTTTAAGATAATCCCTAATCTTTTCTCCATGAGCTAAAGATGTTTTAAAGTTAGGTGTTAGTGAAAGTAAATCTCTAATGATTCTTTTTATATCTTTTCTTTCATACAAAACAAGAAAAGTTCCATCTTTTCTTTGAGTAAAAGTTGAAGGAATGATATTGTAATGTTCATAAACCAAATCTGCATAAATTTTACATAGAATTTTGTCTCCACAATAAGATAATTTGGGTCTTCTTACTTTTAAAGCTGATTTCCCAGCAGGATAACAGCAACCATCTGTTAAAGTCAAGACAGCAATAAACTTTGGAGAATATTTTTTAAGGTTCTTTTCAACCAATTCCTGAACATAAGGAGTTAAAGGAAAATTCAATTGTTTTGTTTTATGAAGTAATATTGCGGCTCTATAAGAATTTCTTAATCTAGAACCATATCTTTCAATGATTCCCTGAACTCCTTTCGGAGAAAGATTAAATTCTTTAGCTGTTTTATAGATTGAATTCCCACTGAGATAAAACTTACAGATTTTTAAATCCTGTAAGATGCTTTGAGTTGATTTATTATTACATCTAAAAACTTTATCAAGATTAGGCGGATAAGTTTTACCCCATCTTTTCATTATTCTAAAAACCATTTTTTGAGAAAAATTATATTTCTCCGCTAATTTGGAATAACTAATCTTATTTTCAGAATATTCTTTTAGAATATTTAACTCCTCTCTTATTGTCTTCTTGGCGATATTTACTCTCTTAGAACCTAAAAATGATTTAGGGAGGTATTTCAAAGGATCTTTCTTAATTAATTCAATCATTATTTTTTGATTATTCATTTAAAATCACTATTCTTTTTATTTTTAGTAAATTGTTCCTAAATAGTTTTAAGTTTCACAAACTAAAATTATAATTTGAATAACTAACATTTGCTATGTGATTTTAAGTAAAAGAATATCAAAAAATAAATAATTATAATTATTCTTTGACCATTCTCTCTGCACGGTTGATCATTGGCTTCTTAAGAGCAATAAATACACCGCCATTTTTACCTTTGACAAAGGTTATTTCTCCTTCTTTGATAATATTAGATATATTCCCCTCTATATCAACATGCGTAACCCTTGCTCCGCTTTTGCCTTTTACATGGATATAAGCTTTTACACCTTTGATTTCAAGTTTTCCTTCGCCTGGACCTGACATATTTTAAAATGGGGAAGGGGTAATATTTAATTTTATCCATTCTGCTTTGTCAAAAACCACTCTCAAAGAAAAGTGGTATGATTATACAATAGGCGATATAAATAAGGTGGTTTTTGAGCACATTTTATTCCGTTCTAAACTACAAGTCATAGACGAGTGGAATAAAATATTTCAAAACTCTTATATATAAGTAATTACTTTTAATTTACAATATGAAAAAGAGTGTTTTGATTTGGATAGTGTTTTTTGTAGCGGTTTCTCTAAATGTTATTGCAGTGGTTAATGATGGAGCTATTGACCAAGCAAGATTAAGGTTTTCTAATGCTTCTAATACTAACCAGTATAATGTGAATAATGTGATTGTGAACCAGAACCCTGATCCTGCAGAGCCGGGCAAGTATGTGGAAGTCAGATGGAAAATTGAGAATTTTGGGGGCACTGCAGTGAAAGATTTAAGGGTTGAATTGATTCCTGTTTATCCTTTCTCGCTTGAGTCAGGAGATTCTGCTATAAGGAAGATTGGCACTGTCTGGGGCAACCAGATGGGCGATGAAGGTATGATGGTTTATTATAAATTAAGAATTGATAAGAATGCTGTGGAAGGGGAAAATGCGATTATGCTGAGGTATAGCAATGATAAAGGTAATACATGGATAAAGGTGGAGCCTTTTAATATAAGGATTAAGAGTCATGATGCGATTTTAAGTGTGGTGTCTGTTAAATCAGTGCCAAGCCAGATAGTTCCAGGGAAAGATGCGGAAGTGCAGATTAAGATAAAGAATATGGCAGATTCTCTTCTTAAGGATATTAAGGTTAAGCTGGATCTTAGTAATGTACCTTTTGTGCCGATTGGGTCTACTAATGAGAAAGAGATAATTATGCTTGATTCAGGCAAACAATCAATATTGAAGTTTAGCCTTACTGCTGAATCTGATGCAGAATCAAAGATTTATAAGTTTCCTTTATTAATAGAATATCAAGATGAATCTGAGAGTGATTATAGCAAGAATAATATTATTGGGTTAGTGGTGGGTGAAAAGCCTAAGCTTTCTCTTGTGCTGGACAGTTCTGAAGTGTATACTACTGGAGATATGGGAGATGTTGTGGTAAAGTTTGTTAATAAGGGAGTGACAGATCTTAAGTTCCTTAATGTTAAGCTGAAAGAGAGCAATGATTATAAGATTCTTTCCAATGATGATGTTTATATTGGAAATATAGATTCTGATGATTATGAGACTACTGATTTTAAGCTTTATATACAAACATCAAATATGGTTGTGCAGCTGCCGCTTTCGATAGAGTATAGGGATGCTAATAATAATGAATATGATGAGGATATTAGCCTTAACCTTAACCTTTATTCTAAAGCTGAGGCAAAGAAGTTTGGATTTAAGAAGAGTAGCCAAAAGACAGGAATTATTATTGTGGTTATTATAGTAGGAATAGGCTTGTTTGTATATAGGAGATGGAGAAAGAAGAAAAATAATGGTAAGTAAATGTTGATTTCTAGTTAAAAGGTTTATATGTCAGAAAAAAGAGCTATTTAAGGGGTTAAAAATAAGAGCATTTATAAAGGGTTATGTATTTAGTATATAAATAGAGTGTATATTTTGGGGGAGTTAGTTTAAGAAAAATTAACTATTTGGGGGTCTATAAAATGCCTAAAAAAGCAAAGATTACTAAAGCTAAAAAAGCTCCAAAGAAGGAAGCTAAACCAGCAGTAGTTGAAATAAAAGTAGTAAATATAGTCGTTTCAACGTCATTAGAGCATGATATACCATTGGAAAAGATGGCTGCCACGCTTTCTAATACTGAGTATAATCCTGAACAGTTTCCTGGATTGGTTATAAGAATTAAAGAACCTAAGACATCTGCATTGATTTTCAGCTCTGGAAAGGTTGTTTGCACAGGAGCAAGGTCATTGGAGAAGGTTCATGAATCTATTAAGAAGATTATAAAGAGCCTTGAGAAGATTAATATTAAGATTACTGTTGAGCCTAAGATAAAGATTCAGAATATTGTAGCAAGCGGATCAATTGGCATGGACCTTAATCTTAATACATTGACTATGAAGCTGGATAACACAGAGTATGAGCCTGAACAGTTTCCAGGATTGGTTTATAAATTACCAAAGGCAAAGGCTACTTTCTTGTTGTTTAGCAATGGAAAGGTTGTTTGCACTGGAACTAAGAGCGAAGAAGAAGTGCATGAGGCGCTTGACCAGTTGATTGAGAATCTTAAGAAGGTTAAGGCTTAGATTTAAGCCTTTTTTATTTCTTATTTTTTGTTTCTACTCATTTACTATACTCCAGAAAAGATAAAAGAATATAAAGAAGTTCTACTTTCAAGTTTTGGGGGTAAAATGGAAGCAGCAGAGCAGATTAAGAAGTTTCATCAATTCTTTGAAGAGGTCTATCAGGCTGGCCTATTAGAGAGTGTTAGGATGGGCGCTAAATCTATGCTTATTGATTTTACTGAGCTTTCTAAGTTTGACCATGAACTTGCAGATATGCTGCTGGAGCAGCCGGAGGAGGTTATTAAGTCTGCGGATCTTGCTGTGCAGCAGTTTGACCTGCCTACTGAAGCTAAGGATTTTAATATTAGGCTGGAGAATCTTCCAGAATCACAGAAGGTTATGATTAAAGACATTAGAAGTAAGCATATAGAAAAGATGATAGTTATAGAGGGAGTTGTTAGGCAGAAGAGTGATGTGAGGCCGCAGGTTACGTCTGCAAGATTTGAGTGCCCGTCATGCGGCAATATTTTGGCAATTTTGCAACTGGATACACAGTTTAAAGAGCCTTCAAGGTGCGGATGCGGAAGGAAGGGTAAGTTTAAGCTGATTAGCAAAGAGTTGATAGATGCCCAAGGGATTGTGCTGGAGGAAGCTCCAGAGAATATGATGGGAGGTGCGCAGCCGAAAAGGATGAATATTTTTCTTAAAGGAGATCTTGTGAGCCCAATAAGCGAAGTTAAGAGTTCGCCTGGCTCAAAGATAAACATTGTAGGGATTACTAAGGAGGTGCCTATTATTCTTAAGTCTGGAGGCAAGTCTACAAGGTTTGACCTGCTTGTGGAAGCTAATAGCCTGACTGCAACGGAAGAAACGTTTTATGAGTTAGACATTTCAGAGAAGGAAGAGAAATTGATAAAAGATATTGCAAAGGATAAGAATGTGTTCAAAAAGATTGTGGATTCATTGGCGCCTTCTATTTATGGGCATGAAAAGATTAAGGAAGCGCTTCTCCTGCAGTTGATGGGAGGAGTGCATAAGACTAGAGCTGATGGGGCAATGTCAAGAGGGGATATGCATGTTCTGCTTATTGGTGACCCGGGCGCGGGCAAAAGTCAAATGCTTAAGAGAATTGGTGTTATTGCGCCAAAGGGAAGGTATGTGAGCGGCAGGGGAGTTTCTGGCGCTGGACTTACTGCAGCAGTCGTTAAGGATGAGTTTCTTAAGGGATGGAGCCTTGAAGCCGGGGCTTTGGTGTTGGCATCTAATGGGATTTGCTGTATTGATGAGATGGATAAGATGACTAAAGAGGATAGGAGCGCTATGCATGAAGCGCTTGAGCAGCAGACTATTAGTATTAACAAGGCTAATATTCAGGCAACTTTGCTTGCAAGGACTACTGTTTTGGCAGCGGCTAATCCAAAGTTAGGGAGGTTTGACCCGTATGACCTTATTGCTAACCAGATAGATCTTCCTCCTGCTTTGATTAACAGGTTTGACTTGATTTTTCCTGTTAAGGATCTGCCTGATAAAAAGAAGGATGAACTGATGGCTTCCCATATATTAAGCCTTCATCAGAAGCCAAATAAGATAGTGCCTGAGATTAAGACTAAATTGCTTAAGAAGTATATCGCTTATGCAAAACAAAAGATTAAGCCGAAGCTTACAAATGCTGCAATGGATGAGATTAGAGGATATTATCTTAAGATGAGAGCAAGCGGCGGTTCAGAAGGAAATATTAAGACTATTCCTATTTCACCAAGGCAGTTGGAAGCTTTGGTGAGACTTTCAGAGGCTTCTGCAAAGGTGAGATTGTCTAATAGAGTTACTAAGAATGATGCTTTGAGAGCTGTTGAACTGCTTGAGTATTGTTTGATGCAGGTTGGCTTTGATAAGGAGACTGGTAAGATTGATATTGACAGGATTACTACAGGGATTCCTGCATCACAAAGGAATGCTATTATTGTTGTTAAGGAGATTATAAATGAGCTTGAAAGCACAATTGGGAAGACTATCCCTATAGAAGATATTACTGCTATGGCAAAAGAGAAGAACATTAAAGAGGAGAAGGTGGAAGAGGTTATTGAGAAGCTTAGAAGGAGCGGGGATATTTTTGAGCCAAGAAGAGGGTTTGTGTCTAAGATATAAAAAATGGAAGAGAAAACTTTTCAGAAGAGGGAGATTGCATATAAGGTTAGGATTAAGGATATTGTTGAAGGGAAGTATGTTAAGAATGAAGGCTGGCAGCCGAATTATATAATTACGTCGGATAGCCTTAAAGTGTCAAGGATAAATCTTATAGGGGTTGTTATTTCTGTTGAAGAGAGTCCAAGTTATAAGAGTTTTACATTGGATGATAGCACTGGCAGGATTTCTGTGAAGATTTTTGAGGATATGTCGCGTGCAGATGGTGTAAGTGTGGGGAGTGCGGTGCTGCTGATTGGCAGGCCAAGAGAGTATGGCTCTGAGACTTATATTATTCCAGAGATTATTAAAGAGTTGAGTGACCCAAAATGGATTATGGTGAGGAAGCTTGAATTAAATATGTCTGATGGAGAGGATGTAAAAAGTAAGGATGTTGAAATAGAGGAGATTAAAGAAGGAAAGTCTGAGAAAAAAGAAGATGTGGCGGAAAGGGTGCTTTCTGCTATTAAGCAGCTTGATAAGGGAGAGGGCGCTAATTTTGATGATGTTTTAAGGATAGTGAATGAAAATAATACTGATGAAGTGATTGACAGCTTAATCAAGCAGGGAGAAATATTTGAGCCTCGGGCAGGGAAGCTTATAATTATGAATGCTTAGAATAAATAAGGGGTTACAAAGACTTCTATAAACGCTGCTAGTACTAATATAAAGATGGATATTATCAATAAATCTGCTGAGTCAAGAACAATGTGCTCAAACTTCTTTGTCCTGAAGTCGTGCCGTATTACTGCTACAGATATTATGCCTCCTGCAAGGCCTGCAGTGAAATATGCCAGAATCTCGAATATGCCATGTGCCATGTATCTTAAGATTCCTAATGAGAATATTTGAAAATAAGAGCCTATGCTGACGAAGCCTACTGTGTTCGCTATGTTGCTTAGGTGGAATCTTATGAAGTTGCCGATGGCTACACTGATTACAGATGCGTTCCAGGTTAAGATAAACATTGCTCCAAAGCCGTAAATAAAAGCAAATAATATTGCAAAGGTCATTACTTTCATATTGTTAAGGAAGATTTTTAAGAATAAGTTTGCCTGCATGGAGATATTGCCGGTGATTTGATTGTTTATGTCTAGTATTGTCTGCTGCTGTATTTCAAATAATCTTGAGGAGACATCTGTTGGCAGGAAAACATACCATACGGTGAGAGATAATGTTATGCCTAAAAAGAGAACTATGAAGAATAAAAGCGCTTTGCCATGCTCTTTTAATAATTTTGATTCTTTTTCTATAATGAGATCTTTCTTTTCTTCTGCTCGTATAACGCCATAGATGAGAGGGATGCAAGAGATTACTGTTAGGAATACCAACACTAAGCTTGCATATCTCTCAAATATCCATAGTGAGAGGAATACTGCTATTGAAGAATATAAGAATCCTAAAAGGAAAACTTCCCAGGGCTTTTTTTCAGCTTTTAAAGGGTTGAGTAATGATTCAAGAACCATAGTATTTTTTTGTTGTTAGATATATATATAACTTTTGATATATAACTTTTGAAAAAAAAAGAAAAAAAATTAACTTATTTTGGTTAGATTCCAGATATCCTTTAGTGCAACAACAACAACTGCTGGTACAATAAAAGCTAGTACCTGAAGGAATACACCGCTTAGGTATGGTCCAACAATCTCAACACCTGCTAAGGAACTAGAAGCTCCACCAAGTCCGGCTATAATTACAAGGACTGTTGAAACAACCAAAAATTCTTTTGTTTCCTTTCCTGTAACGTTCAAGAATCCCACAGTTAAGCCGCATACAACTAATAAAGAAGCTAGCCAAGGGATTAAACCGGTGCCTGCTAAAAACTGGGAAGCTAAACCCAACAACAGTGCTAACACAACTCCTACAACGAAAGAATAATGTCCTATTTTTTTCTGCATTCTTTAAACACCTCCTTTTTTTAACTAATTTCTAATCGATTTTTAGATTAGTACATATATTTAGTTCTATTCTTCTATATCCTCCTATATATACTTTTTGATACTACATTTGAGAACTGACAAAAGATTTATATTAATAAAAAATGATTTTGTGTTATATGAAACTTCATATTTATTTATTCAGGCATGGGCAGACTTATTTTAATAGAGATCATAGGTTTACAGGATGGAAAGATTCTAAGCTTACTTCTAGAGGGATTAGGGATGCTAAGAAGGTTGCAAAGAAGTTAAAGAGTAAAAAGTTTCAGGTTGCTTATCATTCAAGGCTGTCACGTTCTAAGGATACATTGAAGTTTGTGATGAAGTTTCATCCTGAGTGTAAAGAGGTTATTACTGATGACAGGATGATTGAGAGGAGTTATGGGAAGCTGCAGGGAAAGTCGCATAAGCAGTTTGTTAAGAGAGAAGGAACTGATTCGTATAAGACATTATTGCATTGGCATAAGATTGATCATTTGAATGGTGCTGAGAGGAAGGAGTTTATTAGAAAGACTGGAGAGGCAGAGCTTCAGATTATAAGGAGAAGCTATAATATTCCTCCGCCTAATGGTGAGAGTGTTAAGATGGTTGAAAAAAGAGTTAATTCTTTTGTCAAAGATTTGCTTAAGAAGATGAAGAAGGAAAAGGTGAATGTTGCTATCTCTGCGCATGGGAATTCTATGAGACCGTTTAGAAAGTATTTTGAGAAATTAACTATAAAGCAGATGATGAAGCTTGAGAATCCATGGGATGACTATTTTGAGTATGAAGTTTGATTATGCTGCTGCTTCAAGATATTCTTTAGTTCTATAATGAGGAATGTTTACTAATCCTGGCTTGAATTCTTCCTTTTCAGGTTTATGTGTAGAAATATCATAAGGAATATCATTTTCAGGTATCAAGTTACGCTCCCTTTGAACATAATTTTTTACTTTAGCTAAATCACCTTCTACAAGAATGTCTCTAAGGTGCTGTTGATTTCTAAGACTTTCATCAATTATTTTGCTGACATAACGAAAGTTTCCTTCTTTATCGATACTAAATGCAACTGCCTTATCATTAATCATTGCTCTGTAGATTGTTTTATTTCCATAAGTGATTTTGTATATGTTAGGATTCTTACATTGCTCAACTGAACCTTTAGAGAAGCCTTTAGGAGGGATAAATTCTTTATAGACAGGACTTAGTTCATAGGAAGGATCATATATTGATTCTCTTACCCTTGCTCTTTCTTCCTTACTTTTAGCAGCAAAGTATGCATCTTTATCAATTCTAGAGTCTGAATAGGTATAATTAACCCTTGGCTTAGGAACTATATACAGCTTTTCCCTTTTCTCTGCTATTTGTTCTAATGTGTCCATTTTATATAGAAGAAAGCGAAATCCCTTTTTAAATGTTTCTATTTTTATCTCTTAAAAGTAGTGAAATTAGAGGAGATTATACACGTCATCAACTGTTATAGATTTCATGCATTTGTTGTCATTACAGGGAGATTTCCTGTGGTTGTAAGCAGAGACACAAGGGCTGCAGATTAAGCCTGAATGGAGTACGGTTATGTTCCTGCTTCTTGGCAGATAGCATACTGGGGTTTCAGGACCAAAGAGCACGATTACTTTGATTTTAGTTAATGCTGCAAAGTTAGGAGGGCCTGAATCATTGCTTATTAAGGTATCTGAGAGGTTGTATAGGTCAATGAGCTCTTTTATGGTTGTTTTGCCTGTGAGGTTTATGCATCTTTTGCTGTTTAGTGTGTTGCTTATCACTTTTGTGTCTTTTTCTTCGGATTTTATGCCTGTTAAGATGATGTAAGCATTTGTATCCTTAATTATCCGCTTTGCAAGCTCTGTGTAGCTTGTTAGAGGCCATCTTCTTAATGGCAGCAGCATGCTTCCGTTTGGGTTTAGGATGATTAGTTTTTTGGTTTCATCAAATTCTGGGTTTATTTCTTTTATTTTCTTTATGATGTTATCTTTTGAGAGTTTGTCAGAGCTGATTAAAGGAGGGTAGAGGTCTTTTAGCTCCAATTTCTCTTTTAGCAGAGGAATTTCGGTTCTTGGCTGGTCAATTGCATGAACACAAGCTAAGAAGTTGAGGGCGATATGCTTTGTGTGATTGTAGAGCATGCTTTTTGTCTGGAAATTGCCTCTATATAGCCCTTCCATGTGGAATTTGTTGAAGCCGATTATGTCTTTTGCGCTTATCATGTAGGATAGAATTGAGCTGAACCTTGAGAATAGCTCTAAATCGATGATTACGTCAAACTTTTTTAGGCTGAATGTAGCTTTTAAGACGTCTAAGATCATTGCGAAGAAAGATTTGTTAGTGATTGTATGAATGTTTTCCTTTTTTATTAAGCCCATTATTTCAACTATTTCTGACATCTCCTTGAACATTAAATAATGGATTTCTGCCTTAGGATGCCTTTTTTTTAGTTCTATTATTGAAGGGGCAACTGAGACAGCGCTTCCCATTTCAGAGATTTGTATGAATAGGACCTTTTCTATTTTCTTTGGCTTTCTTTTGAAGGGTTTTATCAGAAGGTTTATTCCTGAGAGTAAATAGCAGATAGGCACGCCTATGTATTTGTCTATTTTGCGCATAGAGTTAATGTTCATTTTAATGGTTATTATCCCTGTTTTGTTTATAAAATTTCTTATAAATAATAGATAAATATAAATAAAGATGGTATTCTATATTCATACTGATGAAGAAGGTTAAGATTGCTATTTCAATGGATAAGGATTTGCTGGATGATGTAGATGGTAAAGTGGATGGCTCGTTTATCAGGTCAAGGAGCCAGGCTATTGAATTGTTTCTTGGAAAAGGGTTGAGAGAGCAGAGTATTACAACAGCGGTTATTCTTATAAGGAAAGATCAGCATAATGTTTTGCTGAAGGATGTTAATGGCAAAGAATTAATTACAAGACATCTTGAGTTTTTTAAGAGTAATGGAATAAAGGAAGTGTTTATTGTTACACAGCATAGCCCATTGATTAATGATGTGATTGATTTGACTAAGGAATTGGGGATTGAGGTTAGGGTTTTTGAAAAGGAAGCTAAAGGGAATGCTGAAGCTTTGGGCGCAATTAGGGATAAGCTGAAGAAGAGTTTTGTGGTTATTAGCGGTGATACTTATAATGAGTTTGAGTTGAAGAAGATGGTTAAGAAGCATCTTGAGAATGATAAGTTAATGACTTTGGGGCTGATGACTAGGGAGAAGACTGCAGAGTATGGTAATGTTGTGCTGGATGGTGACCTGGTTGTTGATTTTAAGGAGAAGCCAAAGGAGAGCGTTTCAAATGTTGTGAATGCTGGCATTTATGTTTTTAAGCCTGAGATTTTTAGCTTGTTTGATAAGAATACGGTTTCGCTTGAGAGAGATTTGTTTTCTAAGGTTGCAGGGATAAAGCAAGCTGTGGGATTTTTTACGCATGGAGAATATGTGCATGTAGAATGAATCACTGAATTTCAATAGAAGTTCCTATACTCTGACCAGGCATGCCTTTCTCAAATAGAACTTTCACAGCACCTGAGTTTCCGTGCTCTTTTGTGATTTTGCCCTTGATTTCTTTTCCTGCAGGGCTTTTCCAGGTTACTGTTTTGCCTATTAATTCTTTGGCTTTGTCTTTATTATTTACATCTGTAACCTTGATTATCATCTGGTTGCAGGTCTGTGTGTGCCTTCCTCTTCTGAAATTTGCTATTACTGCTTTCATATTCTAGATAATTGATTATCAGTTTAAAAACCTTTCTTAATCTGAGCAAAAATTTTATAAATAAAGCAGAATAATGCTCATAATATGATTAAAGATATACATGAAGTGAATGCTTGCCCTGATTGCGGCAGCTCAAACATTATACATAACGACAGAAAGCAGCAGGTTATCTGCAAGGATTGCGGTCTTATTTTTGAGCCGTTATCGCCAAATGATGAGAAGAAGTTTGAGAAAGCGCATGGCATGAAATAAATGATGTATAGTTTAATTCTTTGATAGAAATATTGCTCTATTTCCAATTTACATTGACTTGATCCGTTCTCCAATGAGGTTTTATGTCAATTTGTTCTATGTGTTTAGAGGCTTTATCCTTTTCTAAGATGCCTTGCCAGGCTATCATTAAGGCGTTGTCGGTTAGGACACCGTTTGAGGGGATGAAGCATTCTGCTTTTCTGTCTTTGCACATGATTTTTGTCATTTCCTGGAGTCTTGTGTTGCAGGCTACTCCGCCGCCTAGCAAAAGTTCATTCTTTTGGCAGTGGGCCATTGCACGCTCTGCTACTTCTGTTAGCATTGCAAAGACTGTTTCCTGTAAAGAGTATGAGAGTTCCTCGTTTGAGTAGTTGTTGCTGTCTACTTTGTTTTTAAGGTTGGTGAAGATGCCGCCTACTGAGATGTCCATGCCTTTTACGGAGTAGGGAAGTTCTATGTAGTTGGTTGTTTTTTCTGCTAATTCCTGGATCTTAGGGCCGCCAGGGAAGCCTATGCCAATTAACCTTGCAAAGGAATCTATGAAGTTGCCTATGCCCATGTCTAATGTTTCACCGAAGATTCTGTACTTTTTTCCTTCATAAGCTATGATTTGAGTGTTAGCGCCGCTTACGTATAATAGGACTGGATCTTTGCAGCCTGTTGTTAGCTCTCCTATGCTTAGATGGGCTATGCAGTGGTTGACGCCTACTAAAGGAAGGTTATGTTTTTTAGAAAGCTCTTTGGCTTTTTCCATGCCTACTACTAAACATGGTGGTAGTCCAGGGCCTTGACTAAAAGAGATTAAGTCTATGTCTTTTAATGTGAGGTTTGCTTCTGTTAGAGCGTCTTTTATTACTTTGTCTGCTACTTCTATGTGATGCTCTTTGGCTTTGGTTGGATGGATGCCTTCTTTTTCAGAGGTGTAACTATCTTTAACATTGGCTAAAGGCTTTCCTTCTTCTGTTATTATGCCTACACCAAAGGTGTGGGCTGTTGATTCTATTCCTAAGCATATCATGAGGGTTAGAATGGGGAAGAGGTTTATAAGGGTAGCGGTTAAGAAAAAGGCGATAGGGGAGAATCGAACTCCCTCAACTGCAAAGTCAGTTGACACCTTGTGCGACTCCCTCACTACGTTCGGAAGTCCCACGAATTGAAAAAGGCGATAGGGGAGAATCGAACTCCCTTCATACGGACCACAACCGTATATTCTACCATTAAACTACTACCGCCAATTTGATGATTATGAACAAAATTGATTTCTCCGGGGCCTTGTAGGAGTTAATAGAGCCACGGCAATGGGTTGAAAACCCATTATTGCGTGTCAACTGAGCGTAACCAGTTGCCATTAAACTACTACCGCCATATATAAACCAAAGAAATCTTTGCTATTTAAAAGCTTTGCTGCCTGTGCTTGTATACAGTGTGATAAAGGATGTATGGCAGAAGGAATATTACTGTGTAGAATATTCCCATGAAGAGTGGCACCTGAAGACTAAGATTAAACCTGGTTAGGAAGTTGTTGAGGACTCTGGTTATTATAAAGAAGTTGATGATGGTTACAGCAGGTAGTAATGAGCTGATTAGTCTGTGATGATGCGTTTCAAGGTTTTCTATGTCTCTGATTAGTATTTCGAATAGTAAACCGAAAGAGAAGCCTAAGATTCCAATTATAAGGTAGTATCCCCAACCTTTTAAGAATAGTAAGAGAGGTAGTAATGTAAATAGTATTGCTATGTTTCCAATAATTGCAACAATTAAAGCGATCCAGTAAACTGATGCATCAAGGAGTTTGATATGCTTAGGCTTCTTTTGTTTTCCTGCTTCAATTATTTTTAAAGTCTTAGTGATATCCTGATGCTTCCAGCCTTTTTTTAGGAGTTTTTTTGTTAATCTTTCAGACATTTATTTTATTCCTCTTCTTTTTCACCAATGATCATCTTGTTTACATAATCATTATATTCCTGTAAAAGATTGTAGTATTCATAAATCTTTTCAATGTCTACTTTAACTTCTTTTCCTTCAACTTCAAGTGTCATGGTTACATGTTTCCTGAATTCTCTGGATGCTTGGGATTTTTCTATTTTGTCTACTTTCCTTAACCAAGTATGAAGCATAACATTCTTTATTATAAATTCATCTTCTTTGAATAAATCCATAAGAGTTTCTCTTTTTGAGACCGGTGTAGAAGGTATTTCAAGGATTTTCTTATTTTCCTTGGAGTAGAGCAAAAGTGCTTCATTTAAGAAATCATAAGAGCTTATGATCCTTTTAATTGCATGCTTAATCATGTCCACAGTTCTTGTATATTTTAAGCTAACATAAACTAAGTGGTCTACACGGATTAGTTCTTTTCTTGCTTCTTCTAGTGTTTCTAACATTTTATAAATGAAATGATTCTTTCTGACTAAATATTTGTTCGTTTCTGCTTATGACGTTGCCGGTTTCATTGATGAATGATTTTGCTTCAGTGACATACCTTTTTATTTGATTTAGGTCTATTGTCTTGACTCGATAGTTGCTGGAGCATATTACGAA
>JASMCJ010000060.1 GCA_030753365.1 Candidatus Woesearchaeota archaeon | reverse complement strand
AGTCTTCTTGTTCTTGTTCTTTTAGTGATTATATTCTGCGTTTTCCTTTCTTTCTTAAATGTTAATTCTCTATTCTTTTTCTCTATGGCTTCCAATTCCTTATTCTTTCTTTCTTTTCTCTTCCTTTCCTCTTCCTCCCTTCTAATCTGTATAATTCTTTCTTCTTCTTTTCTCTCTTCTCTTCCCTTCCTTGCTCCTTCCACCCTTCTAATTTGCATAATTCTTTCTTTTTCTTTTCTCTTCCTTTCTTCTTCCTCCCTTCTAAATTGTATAATTCTTTCTTTTTCTTTTCTCTTTTCTCTTCCCTTCTTTTCCTCTTCTTCTTTTTCTCTTTCTTTCCTTCTCCTTTCTTCTTTAGTTTTATACAATCCAAATGTATGCAGGAATTCATGCAGTCTTCTTGTTCTTGTTCTTTTGGTGGTTATATTCTGCGCTTTCCTTTCTTTTTCTGTCCTATGCAATCCAAATGTATGCAGAAATTCATGCAGTCTTCTTGTTCTTGTTCTTTTAGTGATTATATTCTGCGTTTTCCTTTCTTTCTTAAATGTTAATTCTCTATTCTTTTTCTCTATGGCTTCCAATTCCTTATTCTTTCTTTCTTTTCTTTCATCTTCTTTTTTATCTGCTTTTGTCTTGTATATTCCCAATATACGCAAAAATTCGCGCATTTGTAGTTTCCTTTCCCTGTTCTCTCTTGATTTTCTTCCGAACTCGAGATTCTTGAACCTTATCTTTTCCCTAACTAACTTTTCCTGTTCCTTTATTCTCTCTCGCTTTAGTTTCTCAACAAGCTCTTTTTTCTGAAGCTCTAATCTCAGCTCTTTCTGTTTTTCTTTCTCAAGCAGCAGTTTTTGTTTAAACAGCAGTTTAAGTTGGCCTTCTCTTGATTTTGGAGTCTTCCAGATTCTTAAAGGCAGAATAAACATAACAATGCCTAATATGAATAATGTTATTCCTATCCCTAAAATATATGGGAAGTAATATCTTATCAGGCTAGGCCTTTCTTTTACAATCTCAAACAATTCGCTTGCCACAGCTTTCTCTTTGCCATAGGTTATCTTGGCATAGAACAAATAATCTCCAAAATCAACATTATCGGGAACCAATAATCCTCTTGTAATACCATTCTCAGTTTCAACAGCAAGTGTTTCTGTCCTGCCAGTAATCACATTGCCTTCTATATCCTTTATACTATATTCTAGTTCAACATCTACTGGTTTTAAATCGCCCATGTTAAACATGGAAATATCTGCCTGTACTTCTTCTCCCTTTAATATGCCTCTCTTGCTGGCTCTTGGAAGTCTTACTATTATATCAAACAAGGCAACCCTTGGCTCAACTTCTATAATTAGCCTTACTACTTTTGTGATAGATTTGCTCTTAATGTAGATTTTTCCAGTATAAATCTCAGGAGGCAACTCTTTCATTGCGCTTATATCCAGAGTAATAGTCTTGCTTTCTCCAGGAGCAAGACTGAATTCAGTTTCATCTAAAAATAATGCAAGAGGGAACTCATGAGGCTCTATCTTTATTCTTTGCGTTGTATCTCCCGTATTGGTTATCTTGAATGCTGTGGTCTTTGTCTTGCCTTGGACCAATGAGATTTTTATTAAATCAATGGTTATAGTGAAGTTTGATATGATTTCTTTTGGCTTTTTAGCAGGTCCTGCTCCTCCTTCTGCACCTTCTCCATCTGCAGCTGCGTCTTCACCACCGCCAGCGCTTGGTGGAACGTATACTGATACAGAAAGTGTAATATTATTAGAACTTGTATTTAGTATTCCGTCAGATGCAGTGAAATAGGCGACTTCTGTTCCAGCCCAGTTAACTGCAGGATAGAAAGATACAGTGTTATTGCTGGCTATACTGATTGTTACATTTCCAGTGTTATTAATCTTATAAACATTGTACGTAAGGCTGGCAGTTTCTACATCAGAGAAATAATCATCAAGGTCAAAAGCACCTGTGTTGTTGGTGTTCTTGAGCCATGATTGATTAGGTATAGTTGTCAATATAGGAGCATCATTGACAGAATTGATTGTAAGAGTGACATTGTTGCTAAGAGTAGTGTTAGTGCCATCAGTGGCATTAAATACAATAGTTCTTGTGCCAAAGAAGTTTAAAGCAGGCGCTAGACTAACTATACCATTAGTAATAGAGACGGAGATATTATCGGTTTCTGTATACGAATAAGTAAGATTATCCATGTCAGCGTCATAGAAATAATCATCAAGGTCTATAATGGTATAATTATTATCTTCATCCCAGCTGACATTGTTGATGTTTTGGCTTATGTTAAGGTTGGATAATTCAATCACTCCAGCTGTATCAGATGTAATATCCAATGAAATAGTGCATGTAAGGTAGCTGTTGGATAAAGTGCAGCTTGGGCAAGTACAATCTGGCAGTATGCTGTTTAATACATTTGTAAAATCGTTAATCGAAGTAGAAGTGTTAAGCTCTCCGGCCGGGCTGAACTCTGGTGTGCCATCATTGCCAATGTCAATAGTAACATTTGAAGGATATATACCATTATAAGTAGCTCCAGTGATATTCAGTGAAGCGCTGGAGACAATAGCATTAGTGGCAATTCTGATAGCTGGGTTAACACTGCCGTCAGAAGCCTGGTATATAGCAAAGCCTGGCAGATCATCAATCTGGAATTGCATGTTTCCGCCTGAATAAGACAATAATGTGCATCCTAAGCAATCTTCGCCATTCTTCATAACTCTCACATTAGAGAAGGAAAGGTCTCTTATGCTTATGATTGTGGTTTTGTTGAACTCGCTCAAAGCAGTTCCGTTAATGGATATATAATTGCTTGAGATATCAACAAACGTATCAAGATTAACAGTACTTCTTCTGCTGATATCAATGGTTTCTTCAAAGTCAATGGTTCCAAAGCTGTTGTTAAACACAAGCGATAAAGCTGCCCAAACAACTTCGGTTGTGAGAGTCTTGAAGTTGAGAAAGTTATTTGTGTCTATTATTTTTGGAGGCGTGTTTGTGGGAGTTATGTCAAGCCGTATAGAATCCTCTGTCAAAACCTGAGGCTGTGTGCCTGACCTTAAATTATATGTTAACTGAGTGTTAGACTCGTTAATAGTGTTTCTCCTTGTGCCTGAATCCAGCTTATACTCTAAGCTGATATCATTTTCAGAAGAAACTGAAGCTAAAGCTACAGCTGAGAATAAAAGCAAAATACAAATTCCTAGTATTGCTTTATTTATTTTCATGTAGCAATGCCTCTAATGCTTTTGTTTTTTCATTTTCTTCAAGTTGATAAAGCTTGAACTTGTGGATGTTTAGAACTTTGATTATGTTTAATGAAACAAGTTTTTTAGTAATCCTGAAAGTAGAACTCATGGGAACCTTTGAGAGCCTGGAAAGCTTCTTAAGATGAAATAATTCGTTCTTATTTCTAAAGAAAGCAAGTAAAATAGCGTTTATTTTAGGGTCTATCAACCCTTCGAATGGGTTAAACGAGCTCATTACTGATTATTTTGGAGATTCTCTCTTATAAATGTTTCTATTTATGGAATCAATATTTGTTAAATAGAATTAAGATATTGTTTATTGAATGTTTATTCTTTTATTGGTAAATAGATTTCATATATGGAAACAATGAAAGGAATTATTGTAAAGTGCCATTTATTCCAAGATTTAAGGGCACAGACCTTGTTTGCACTAAGATGGAAGAAAAATCAATAAAATCACATGATAACGTAAGAATAACATACTTTAAGTATGGCTTAGACCCCAAAGAAGCTCCAACCTTAATCCTATTACAGGGCGCCTTCGGAGTAAATCATACAATATTCAATGATTATATTCCGTTTCTTCAGAGAGATTATTCAGTAATTGCACCAGACTTAAGAGGAGAAGGAAAATCTCAGAAATTAACTGAACTACATGAATCAAGTCTTGAACTAGAAGATTTTGCGCTTGATGTAAAGCTGATAATGGAAAAAGAGAAAATTAAAAAGGCAACATTGATAGGTGTAAGCGCAGGAGGTAAAATTGCTCTTAAATGCGCAGATATGTTCCAAAAAAGATTTGATGCATTAATCCTCATAAGTTCGAGCTATAACTTTCTTGAAACAACTAAGCCAATCTATAGGTTCTTAGAAAAAACAGGAATATCAGATTATATAATAGGCGAGGTAATTTACTCTTTATGGCCTCTATTCATTTCAAATCATACTAGAAAGTTAAGCACATATACCGATTTCTCTAAACTGGATAAGTCAAGAATTAAAAGAGAAATGTTAGCAAGTGTCTCTAATATAGATAGGCGGACGCATACTATGGTTACAAAAGCAAGTCGTAAAGTAAGACGATGGAATTTAAAAGGTGTTCTAGAAAAAATAAACATCCCTTGTTATTTTATAACTGGAAAGAAAGATAAGTTAGTATTGCCTGAAGCCTCATATACAATGGCTGAAATAATACCTAATTCAGAAGTTACTATAATTCCTTCAGGGAATCATCAGATGATACTTACACAGCCTAAAGAGATTTATGAAGCAATGCAGAAATATTTGTCAAAAATCTATAAAAATTAAAGATTAAGAATTTTTAAGAAGTTCTCCTTTAATCTCTTTTCTTATCTTATTCCAGCCTTCTGATATCTCATGCCACTTCTTACCTTTATTCTCTAAGATGAAATTCATCTTTCTTATCTTTTCGCTATGTTTGCTTAGAGGGAGGAGATGTTTGATTAGTCTGATTATGTCTTGTTTTCTATTAATTGTGAGGTTATATATATCAATCCTAAAAGGAGCACTAGGGCCCATAGATCCTTTTTTCGTATCTAAAGAAAAAACTATTTTACAACCTAAAAATTATAGCTTTTTCTTTATGTTCTCAAGAATCAGTTTATCTCCTGTTCTTAATCTAAAAGTGAACCTTGAATGTATTTTATGACTTTTTGTAAAATGCCAATTACCTTCACAATCCATATAAGCAGCTAAGAACTGATAAAAATAATCATGATTTTCTAAAATCCAAGATGGAATTTCGTCTGGTTTCTTTAAAAGAAACTGGAAAGATTGATTATTTAGTTTGGGTTTTATACCCCGATGCTTGCATCGGCTTAATACGCAAACTAAATACTAAAAATACCCCGCAGCTTGCTGCGATTGGGATTTTTTATTCAAATCAGTATAAATGAACCATTCATCAGCTCTTGCTTTATTCTTTGATAAATATGTTTTAGTTTCTCCATAATTCTCAAAGGCTTTTCTGAGCAATTCAACTTGGGCTGTGTGTGTTGTTGTTTGGACTCTTATAGATTTATGTGACCATTTAACATAGAAATCGCCTGCTCTTAGGCCAGTGAAATATGCCCTTTCTGCTGGATCTCCTATGAAATTAGCTTTAAACTTTTTTGTATTAGCTTCAGATAAAGATCTTGTTTTAATCCCAAGTTTTTTTAGCTTTCTTCTAATCAACCTGTCATCAAGATCTAACTTCTTAGCTATCTTAAGGGAAGAATATTTTTTTTTATATAAAGATCTTCAAGAACTTCTTTAGGAATTCTGATAGCTCTATAATAAACTGACCTTCTTTTTATATTAAACTTTTTCATCCAATATAAAATATTAGTCTCTTCGCAATTGAATTTCTTACCAATACTACTTAATGATAACTTTTTATTATGATATAAATCTTCCAATTGTTCTTTTGTAAACTTTAATCCTTTTTTCATTTCTAATCACCAAATTCTCTTACCTTAGGATTATTAAGTGATTTTTAGTTTTAAACAAAAATTACAATTTAATTGCTTGAATAAACCAGACTGTGATTAGAAATTTTAGAGAAAAAGAATTTATAAATCTTTCTAATAAAGATACGATCGGGCTTATTATAAATAAAGTGGAAATTATAAAAAAAGCGGCACAAATACCAAAGCTACAATGCTCATAAGCTTAATAAGAATATTTAGCGACGGAGAACAGGTATCTTTAAAGGGATCTCCTATTGTATCCCCAATAACAGCAGCCTTATGGTTATCAGAGCCTTTACCGCCATAGTTGCCCATTTCTATGTACTTCTTGGCATTGTCCCAGGCTTCGCCAGTGTTTGCCATGAAAATAGCAATTACAACTCCTGTAACTAATGATCCTGCTAATAAACCTCCTAATGCTTCAGGGCCTAATCCTGGCATGATGCCTATTACAATAGGAATGATTATAGCAATCAAGCCTGGTAAAATCATTTCTCTTAATGCGCTTTTTGTGACAATATCTACACAGGATTCTGAATCAGGCTTTGCGCCTTTCCTGCCTTTAAGCAATCCTGGAATGGTTTTGAATTGCTTTCTTACTTCTGAGATAATATCCTGGGCGGCTCTTCCTACAGCTTTCATAGTCATTGAACTGAATAAGAATGGAAGAACACCTCCAATTAATAAGCCGACCATTACTTTAGGATTTGTAATTTCAATACTAAAGCCTGGCAGTTTAGCGCTTACAATTGTTACATATGATACAAAAAGAGCTAATGCGGTTAAGGCTGCGGAGCCTATTGCAAACCCTTTTCCAATAGCTGCGGTTGTGTTGCCCACAGAATCTAAAGCGTCTGTTCTTTTTCTTATCTTTTTACCTAATCCAGCCATCTCTGCAATGCCGCCTGCGTTGTCTGCAACAGGGCCGTAAGCATCAATAGCTAGGGAAATACCTAATGTTGACAATAATCCAACAGCTGCAATAGCTATCCCATACATGCCTGCAAAATGAAATGCGGAAAACATGGCAGCTGCAATAGTCAATATAGGAAATATTGTAGAAAACATTCCAGTTGCCATACCTTCTATGATAAGCGTTGCAGCACCTGTTTGGGAAGATTTGGCAATAGTTCTTACAGGCTTGAAATCATGCGATGTATAATATTCTGTTACTTTTCCTATGATTACGCCTGCAATTAATCCAGATATTGTTGCAATGAAAACTCCTATAGCATTGCTAGGCAGCAAATATTTTGATAAGAACCATGCGCCAATTATAACCAATATGCTTGCAGTCCATAAGCCTCTTTGCAATGCGTTCGACAAGTCTTTCTCGTTCTTTGCCCTGACAAAGAATGTTCCTATGATGCTTGAAACGATGCCTACTCCTGATAGCATTAACGGGAATAAGATAGCTCCTCTTGTGTTTATAGTAAACAATGCAGCCCCTAACGCCATGGATGCAATAATGCTTCCAACATAGCTCTCGAATAAGTCAGCTCCCATGCCTGCAACGTCGCCAACATTGTCGCCTACATTATCAGCGATTACAGCAGGATTTCTTGGATCATCTTCTGGAATGCCAGATTCAACTTTGCCTACCAAATCAGCTCCAACATCTGCAGCTTTTGTGTAAATCCCTCCGCCAACCCTTGCAAACAGTGCGATTGAAGAAGCTCCAAAAGCAAACCCGAAAATTGTGCTTGTGTTTCCTGTCCATAAGTATAAAGCAGTAATCCCTATTAATCCAAGGCCTACCACTGAGAAGCCCATTACAGTTCCTGAAAAGAATGCGGTGCTTAAGGCGCTATTTAATGATTTCTTAGCTTCGTTTGCAGCTCGTACATTAGCTTTTGTGGCAGTCCTCATTCCAAGGTTTCCAGCCAATGCAGAAAATAATGCGCCTGTAATGAAGCATATTGAAGTCAACCAGGTCTTATCAACGAATAATCCTAGTATAATAACAATAAAAATTACAAACCAAATGATATATTTGTATTCTCTAGTAAGAAAAGCCATGGCACCTTCATGGATGGAATCTGAAATCTCTTTCATCTTTGGTGTTCCAGGATCTTTCTTTGAGATTATGAATGCTTTAATACCTGCAAATGCTAAAGCTAGAAATCCTATTAATAAGACATATGTTTCCTGCATATATTACACCTCTTTTTTAAATAGTAAATAATTACTGGAGACGGTTATATAAATAAGTTTTGTTAACACTAATAATTTAATTCTTTCAAAATCTTAACCTCTTTTGTGGCTGACAGCGTATAACCATAATCAAGTTCTATTGTTAAAGGGGTTGAATAAGTGCCTTTGTTCTTTTTTATTCCTTCTGTTAAGGTGCATCTTATGAAATCTTCTTTGTCTTTTAATCTTATGTAGCCTTCTTTAGTTTCGCTTTCCTGTATCTCTTTAGGTGAACAGTCTAAAGGTTGGTTTGATAGTTTTGCATTAGCATAAATTGTGTTGAATGCTTCATGATCGAGAGTAATAGATGTGCATACATTTTCAATCATATCTCTTTTAATGACCTGGCCATTGCCTTTATTCTTTATATAAATCATAAAAGAAGGCCTTACCTTGCTTTCATCTTCATGAGGCAGCATCCTTGATTCTATTTTTGTGATAACAACGGGAGCTCCTTGGCCAGAGAAGGTTTGGTCTTGTACATTGCATGCCTTGGCTTTTTGGTTAAGGTTGTAAACGTCAGCGTCAATACAGGCTTCTGTGCCTAAAGTGGTTTTGTATTTGTAGCAGGCTGAGACTGTGATAAGGGATGTATGAGATTCGCTTTGGGTGTCAACATCCTTTGCTTTGAGTTTTATGGTTGTTGTGTTTTTCGTTCCTTTTGGGTTGAATGTGCTCTTACCTTCAAGGCTGAATGGTATTATATCTTTGAATCCTTCTTCAGCAACTTCCATGTAATCATCTTCTATGACTAAAGATAAATATGCTTCATAACCTTTTTCGCCTTCATTTCTTGCGATATTTCCTATGTCGAAGGCACCCTTATTTTCTAGTTGTATGCCTGCAAAGAATTCTTCACCAGAATAAATCTCTTTAGGAGGAGAATTAGGCAGGAAGTCCATGTCTAATCCGTCTATGCCTTTATAGATGTCAACATAGGTTATGATATTGCTTTGCTGCGGTTGGCAGCCTGCGATTAGCAAGGCTGTTATGAATAAAATGGTTAGGTTTTTCATTTTTTATGGTAATATCTCTTCTATTACGTCTAGGTCTGTTATAGTATCAGTTTCTACTTAATCATTCGGACAGTTTGCTGGTGGATAACCAGCCTTGGCTAAAGCATGTGTTTTATCATAAGGGCATTTAACACCATAAACTGTTTGATGATCTCCTAGATCTATTTTATTCCAGTCAAAGTTAGGTGAAGGGTCCCATTTATCTGTTGTGATTTGGTAATGGCCTAAAATATGGTCTTTATCCTTTGGTATAGAATATTCTTCTGTTATTTGGGCTATTAATTCCTTAACCTTTTCGTATTGTTTATCTGTAAACTTATCAGTTTCCTGACCAGTATTAACAATCTCTATGCCAATTGACCTTTGGTTTATATCTTTATATATATCAACACATTTATTTTCATCAACTTTACAGCCAGCATGGTAAGCAGTCCTTTCTAAAGGGACAATATTTTTTATGTTGCCCTCTTTGTCTATTATATAATGAGCTGAAACACCACGCTCTTTAAGAACTTCTTCTGTTTTTTCTGCAGTGGAAGTTGCTGTATGATGCAATACAATAGTATCAATAAGAATTTCTTCCTTTCTTTCTTCTGACTTATAATCTGATTCTTTTACATTAACAGTTATTGCTTGCTCAAAGGCGTATTGGTAGTCTGCAGTTACCTTAAAGTATTTTATTGTTAATGGTGTATCGCCCAAGAAACTGTCATAATTATTTTTATCAGTTTGTTCACCCTTCTCGATAACTATAGGGCATCTTAATGAAACGTATGTATCAACAGAGCCTATCCTTTCACTGTCCTGGTTTAATTTATATTCGCAAACATCTTCTTCATTGCATTCTTCATCAAACTTATAGTTCAGACAATAGTTTTTAGTTGATTCGTCTTTGATTAGCTTAACATATTCTGGTGTGATTATTGTGAGAGTTGTAACATCTTCAATCTTTCCTTCCCAATTGTTCTTTAGTGTAATGCCTAAAACAAAGGTTTCTTCTTCCTCGTTTCTGTCAATACCAACAGGAAGATCTTCCCTGATTTCCATGCCAATCATGACAGGGCCTACAGTGTAAACTGCAATGGGATCCTTGTCTTCTATCTCAAACTGATCAAATATGTCAATCTCTTCCCTTCTCATGGCTCTTTTTCTCTGCTTGTCCATGAAATATGATTTAAGGTAAGACATTGTCTCAAAGTTGAAGCCTGCAGAGAAGGTTATTGAATGAGAGCCTTTGCCCAACTTATATTTGTCAAAGAAGCAGTCAACTTCTTCTTCTTCCAGAGTGTAAATTGTGAAGTTTTCTTGTGGGGAAATTCTGCCTTTATTGCTTTCTGTTTTTTTGTCTTTCCAGCAGCTTATAGTAACATTTACTGGCTTTTCCTTGTCTAGTGTTCTTGCCTTAAGGTTTGCCCAGGCTGTGACAGACTCATCTTCATATACTTCAGGGTCTGCCATTTGTATATCTTCTAAATAAACTCCTAACTGTTCGTTTGCGTTCTGATCAACCTTGCCAGTGTAATAATCGCCTGTGGCAAGGGCTATCTGGGCTTTCCAGGCTTTTTGTACTTGTTCAGGTGCACTTTCTATGGTTTTGATGAATTTATGATATAATGACTTGCCTGGATCCCATAAAAATCTTTTCATTGTTCCTTTTACATCGACTATATTTTTTGTTCTTAACTCGGCAAGGCTTAGTTCCTGATTATCTAATCTTATAGTAGTATAAGCAGGGTTTGTATAAATATGAATCATGAAAAAGATAAACCAGCCCAAAACGTAAGCTGTTGAGAGTAGTTTGATTAGCTTCGAATCTCCAGAATGCTTAAACATTATATAAATAACCCATAAAGGCGCAACTATCATAATAAAATTAACAGAAATTAATGATGCTGATGGAGATATAAATCTAAATGCTGGCAGTATAACATAGTCCCTTATAATCGGAAGAAAAAAACTGAAGATGGATAAGGAAGATAATATTAGAAATTTGCTTGTGTCATTTCCGAATACTATAAAATAAGCGTATATAAACAAAATTGTATAGCTAATGACCATTATGCCTGATGTGGCTGGTCCTCTGCTAAAGCCGAATACTCTTGCGTCTATGAAGTGAATTGTGACAGCAAGAAGCAGGAGGAAGTTTATTGAGGCTGCTGAAGCTGCTACTTTTGTTGACCCTCTTTTAACTGCACTTGCTCCTGTTGCTATGCCTCTTCCTGTTGTTCTTACTGCTCTTCCAACTGCATTTGTTCCTGTTTTAACCTTATCTTTAGCGTTTCTAAGGCCTGCTGTTCTTTGTGCCCTATAATCATGTAGTACCTGTTTTTGTTGATCCCTTTGTTCAGCTATCTCCTGTAGTCTTGCTCTCTTTTCTTCTAAAGATAATCTCTCGTTACTCAAAGTTTCTGTATAAGCAGTGTTAAGATCCCTTTTTTCAGCTTTTGCTGTGCTTATACCTCCTCTTCTTTGTTCTCTTGTGTTCTTTCTTTCATGATGTCTACGCTTAAGGTTATCTTTAGTATTTACTACTTTTTCTTTAATGTTGTCTTTGGCATATATTGCTCTTCCCTTTCCTCTTGAATAAAAATTCTTTATCCAGCCTTTAACATTAGCCATGTTCATCCTCTTTTTTACAACCAAATTCTTCTTGCCTTATATACTACATTCCATGTATCAAAAAACTCTCTTATTCTTTCTGAATTTTTAATTGGAACTATAATAGAGCCTTTTCCTGTCTTAAATCCGTTATTCAGCTTTAAAAAACTTTCCCTACCACCTGTTCCATACAGAGCATGAGAAAAGATTTGCTTTTTAATCTTGTTTAGGACTTTTAGGCTGTATTCAAATAGGAAATAAGGAGTTATGTTTAGTACTTCAGATACATTTTTCTTCTTTTTTATACTATAGCCTTCATGAAGAATAGTTTTCCATAAAGAAGCATCCTCTAACATATTGTTGAACTTTGTTTTTGTTATATGCACATTAAGATTATTTTTGTTAAAGTCATCGTATGCATCTTTGATGATTTTGTCATTGTAATTATTGAAAATAAAACATAAATCGATGTCTCTAGCCTTTTCTTTGCCTTTGACAAAAGAGCCTATAATAAATATATCTTCAAGCTCTTTATTCTTTAATATTCTTTGGCAAATGTTCTTCAATTTTGGCTTCTTTAAGGACTTGGTGACAGCCACCTTTTATTACCTCTAAGTCTTCTTTTTTAACTATCATAGAATAGGTTTTTCTATATACTTTGAACAGCGAACTTACTTTAGGATAGATCTCCGGGAAGAATCTTTCCAATAATTCGAATCTTTCCTTGTGGTTATATGGCACTTTGAGTATTTGGCTGTGGATTAAGAAATCACAGCATTCTACAATTACCTTAAAGTACATTGTTATTGCGGATTTAATCCTGTCTTTGTTCTCATCTTCTTTTGCAGAAGCTAAAAATTCGGTTAAGGCTTCAATAATAATCCTCTTTTGTTCATCCATATCAATTATTGACAGCAAACTAGTATTTAAACCTTTTTATCAATTGTTGATAAAGAATCCTTATTTGTTATCTTTTGTCAATTAGTGACAAAGGTATAGTGTACCTTAAATATTTTATATGAGCTTGTTCAGAATATTATATAAAAATGGGGTTTGAGAAACTGGTTTTTGGTTTGTTTGTTCTATTTTTATTAGCATTAGCTGCTAATGCAATACCTGGGCCGCCGATGATAGTGATAGGGAGTGTTTATATAAACGAGAAACCAGCTGAAGTTGGAACAATGGTAACAGCTGAAGTAAATGGTGAAAAGATTGTTGGCTTTAGTGTTGTTACAGAAGGTGAATATCATATTTTTCTTCAGGAGTTGAAAAATAATGATGAAGTAAAGTTTTCTATTGATGGAATAAGCACAGGAGCAGTGATTAAGTATAAGAGCAATGGGCTTGAGAACCTGGACATTTCTGTTAAAAAGCCTAATTATTATATTCCAGTAGGAATGGCAGTTTTAATAATTGGATTATTTTTATGGAAGAATCTTAAAGGAGGAAAATTATGAACTTTAAACAAAGACTGAAAATGGGAAGCATGGCATTGGTGTGGGTTGGATTAGCGGTCAGCCTTGCATTTATACTAGCTTCTCTTGAGTTTACTGACAGCAGTATGCTGATACATCTTAAAGTGATATATTTTTCAATCTTTGTGCTGTTTACGTTTGTTGCAATAGTGTATCTAAAATTGTTTTTTGGAAATGAATCAAAATCTAAATGATGTGTTAAAAGCGGTAGGGTTTGGAATCTTGATATTTATGGTTGGGCTCATTATATTAGCTGCCTTAAACTTTCTGGGTGTGAAAACATTATGACCAAAAAAGGGTTAGCTGCTGATATGCAGTTATTGATAATTGTTGGTGTTGTAGCGGTGTTATCTATTGTGTTTGTGTTGATAGTTAGGTGAAAATTTTCTTTTTCTATTACTAAATAGTAATATTTTCATATCTCTGCTAATTTGCTGATTTTGGTGATAAACATGGGTAATGATTCAATGGTTATTAAATATTGGGGAGTGAGAGGAAGCATTCCAGCTCCATTAACAAATGGACAGGAGAAGGAGAAACAATGTGCTAACTTTATGGATGTAATTAAAAGAGGAGGAACTTCTGAATTATTTGGAAATGATGCTGATGCTCCTGGTCTTGCTGAAAAAATCATGCAATTTCTTAATAATCAACCTAAATCTTTAGCTGGAACTTATGGAGGGGACACAACTTGCTTAGAAATTCAGGCAAGAGATTCTCCTTTGATAATATTAGATGCAGGCAGCGGTATAAGGGCGCTTGGAAATGTGCTGTTAGGAAGATTATTCTCTGAAAATAATTTAAACCCGCTTGATTCAGACCAAGAAAGGAAACATGATTTGCATTTATTTTTTTCCCATTACCATTGGGACCATATTCAGGGATTCCCTTTTTTTGGGCCAGCTTTTATTCCTGGAGATAAGAAAGTAAACATTCATTTTTATGGCAAGAAAAATGCAAAAACCAGATTATCTGATGCTTTGAAAGGACAACAGGAATATCCACTCTTTCCTGTAGGATGGAAGGCAATGCCCTGTAAAAAAACATACAAAGAATTGGGCAGGATAGCTTCTACTGAGATTCCAGTAGGAAAAGTTGTTGTAAAATATGCAGAGCTGGACCATCCTGACAGGGTGTTAGGCTATTCAATGGGAATAGGTGGCAAGAAGTTTGTGTGCGCAACTGATACAGAACATAGAGCTATAGAAGATCCTTTTCTTATTGAGCTGGCTAAGGATGCTGATATACTTTATTATGATGCGCAGTACACACCAGAAGAATACAGCGGAAAAGAAGGACCATCAAAAGTCAGGTGGGGTCATAGCACATTTGAATTAGCTGTTAAGACTGCGTTGGCTGCTAATGTTGATACTGTTGTGTTAGGGCATCATGAACCAACAAGAAGTGACTTTAAAGTAGAGGAGTTAATGGAAAATGCTTTGGAATTTAGAAATGAATGTTTAAGACTGCCTGGGAATGAAGGTAAAGCCTTAAATGTTGTAATGGCATATCAGGGTTTGGAGCAGAGGCTGTGAAAGAGAATGAAATATATCTTATTTTGTGAAGATTCTCCCATGTATAATAAGTCAGGTTGTGAGGGAATAACTGAAAGTTTTCCGGAACATAAAGTTATCTGTGCTTATTCAGGTGAAGATTCAATAGGCAAAGTTGCAGCCTGACTTGATGATTTAGAATTAGTTCTTGCTGATGGCCAACTGTCAGGAAAAATGAAAGGCTGGGACCTTGCAGAAGAATTGAGAAAAATGGGCTATAAAGTCATATTGTATATATTGGCGCTTCATCAATTCCAGGTGGTGTTAATCCAGATTTGTTTACAGGATTTTTCCCAAAACGTGTGGGTACTTTTAGAGATTTGAAAGAAGATTTTGCTTCTATTGCACAACATTATCTTGAATAACTACCTTCAAGTTACTATCTGCGGAAAGCTTTAAATATGGCTGGTTAATTCTATTTAATTATGAAACATCGACATTGGTGGAATAATGTTAATGTTAAGAATGAGACTGCAATACTAGAAGAAACAATAGAACAAAAATTACATTTAGATAAAAAGGTAGGCGCATTAATAATTGATATGCAGCCGGATTTTCTTTCTAAAATTAGAAGATCTGAAAGAGACGTTCTTATAACTTCACATTTAGAGATGATAAAATTTTTAGCTGTCCATAATGTGCCTATAGTTGTTCTTGAATATAATAGACATGGAGTAACTCAAGCAGAAATCAGCCAAGAAGTATATAAACTGGCTAAATATGAATATATTACAAAAGATCATAATAATGGTTTCGAAGAAGGGAAATTGGATGACAGATTAAAAGCTTGGGGAATTCAAGATTTAATAATAATAGGTATTAATGCAACAGCTTGTGTAAAAGAAACAGCCAAAAGTGCAGTGAAAAAAGGATATTCTATTCATACTGCAAGACAATTGATTGCAAATCCATCCAATAGTCAAAAAGAATTTCGTAAAGATGTCCTATCATGGTATGAAGACAATGGAGTTTATTTGCCTGATTTTAGAAAATTATGCAAAGCATTAGAATCTTAAAATTTTCTTATCAATAAATTTATTAACAAGCATTTTAAGAGGTTAAGCATGAAAAGAATGCTTTGTTTGTTAATCATGGTTATTGTAGTAGGTTGTGTTACTGGGAACTATGTTAAGATTGATGGGGAAGAAATAACTGTTGAAGTAGCAAGAACTAAGAGTGAGAAACAGAAAGGTTTGATGTTTAGGGATGAATTGTGTGATAACTGCGGAATGTTGTTTGTTTTTGATGAAGAAAGCAAGCACAGCTTCTGGATGAAAAATACAAGAATACCTTTAGATATGATATTTATTGATTCTGATTTAAATGTTGTGGATATACTGCATGCAGCTCCTTGTGTGAAAGATCCATGCAAATCTTATGCTCCAGATGAGAAAGCTAGTTATGTTCTTGAAACTAATCTAGGTAAGTTTGATGAAAGTGTTATTGGGCAGAAGATGAAATGGGTTGGTGGGTGAATATCATAAGATTAGTTTTACATTTAACTTCTTATCTTAAATAAAACGAAAAGTTTATATATTACTTATGCCTACATTTAACTTTATGAAAACAAGGGACCTACTTAATAAACTTGAAGGAATACAAACCATTGAAACAGTTATGGATGCTCTTAAGTTAAGCAGAGAGAAAGCTATATACTATATTTATAGATTAAGAGAAAAAGGCTATGTTAAGACAAGAAGATTAGAAAATAACAAAAGAGCATACAATATATCGTTTGAGAACAGGCTCAAGGGTGTTAGTTATTATGAAATAATCAATAAATATTCACCGATTAAACTAGTAGTTCCAAAAACTTATAATATCTATGGAAAAAGGCCAGGTTTGGAAGAGACACTTATTTATGCCTTAAAGACCAAAAGCCTAAGAACAATTCTTGCAGCTCTTGCCTTATTCAAGGAAATTGATGATTGGAGCAATCTGTACTATTTGGCAAAGGCAAACCATATAGAAAGGCAGGTTGGCGCGTTGTATGATTTAGCAAGAGAGTTTTTTAGGGTTAGAAGGATGACAAAGAGATTTAGAAACAATACGCTTCCAAAAAAGAAGTATAGGTTTGAATATGTTATACTAGGGTTGAAATCTAAGGATTTTGGTGAGATAGAGAAGAGCTGGAAAATTTATCTACCTTTTAACAAGAAGGATATGGAGGTATTTTTATGACAATGAAAATCTTGGATAATTTTCAAGCCATAAAAATACTGGGGGTATTTTTATGATTTCCATAGAAAGACAGCAGAAATTATTGTTAAACGTCTCAAGAAGGCTTAAAAAGCCTGTGACAATGTATGCAATAGGCGGCACAGCTATGATGTTCTTAGGATTTAAAGAGGCTACTTTAGATATCGACCTTGTTTTTGAGAAAGAAGAAGATAGGACTGTTTTCAAGGAAGCTGTTAAAGATATTGGATATCATGAGCTGGATTCCATTGAAATATATGGAGCTAAAAGAAACCAACCTTTAATGCTAAGATTGGATGATGAAAGATTTGATTTATTCTTGGTTAATGTAATAGATTTTATCTTTTCAAAGCAGATGATGAAAAGAGCTGAAAAAACGCATCAATTCAATAATAACCTGATATTGAAAGTTGCTGACCCTCATGATATAATATTAATGAAATGCGCAACTGATAGAATGAAGGATATAGATGATGCAAGAAACATAATCAAAGAAATAACTATTGATTTTAAAGTAATTATTGAAGAAGCAAGGAACCAGATAGAACTAGGCAGGCAGAGCGCTGCATTTGAATTAGGAGAGTTTCTGGAAAACCTGAAAAAGACTGGTGTGAAGATTCCTCAGAAGGTTTTAGATGAGCTTTTTAAGATTGTGAAAAAGCAGGCTGAGGAGAAGGTTGGAAAGAAAGCTATTTAGAATTTTACTCAATCTCTAAGGCTTTCATTATTCTGTCAAGCTTTTTATTAATCATTTCTAAATCTTGGTTAGGAGATTGTGACTGTTTATCATAATTGCCTTTATCTTTTCTTTTAAAGCAATCACTGCAAAAAACCGGCTTGTCTGAGGTTGGTTTGAAAGGAACCTCGCAATCATTGCCGCAAGAAGAACAAGTTACCTTAGTCATCTCAAAGTTACGTCTGCCTCTGTTGTTAAAATCTCTGCCAGAACCTCTTCTTTCTCTATCTTCAAAGTTATTACTACCCCTGCTATTTCTATTTGAATAGCCTCCTCTAGAGCCTCTTCCTCCTCTTGAACGTTCAAACTTTCCCATAAGTAGGTTAAAACGGTTATTAGTATATAAGGTTATGTTTAATTCTTTTGATAGTAAACTATTTAAACTCTGAACATAATAATTTGGTTATGGGACAACAAGAAGTCTATAACTTTTTGAAAGAGAACAGAAAGAAGTGGTTTACTTCTAAAGAGATTTCTAAAGAATTAAAGGTTTCCATAGGCTCAGTAACAAACTGCCTGAAAAAACTAAGAGAAAGCAAAGCAATAGGCTTCAGGGCAATGAAGCGCAAGAATCAGTTTGAATATAGGTTTTAGAATTCTCAATATCAACTTCAAAGTGGTAATCTGACAAAAAGGTTTATACTTCTGTATGTGCACATTAGTAGGAATATTATTTTTTATTGTGCCCATACACTCTTATTTGATCTATAATCAACCTTAGGATTCTGGAAATATATTCTTTATAATCTCCTTTATCAGCAATATCCAATGATTGATAATATTGTTCTCTCTTTTCAAAAGGGATAAAAAGCATAGGAAATCCTTTTTTCATCAAAATGAAGTTCATAAGAGTTCTGGCTGTTCTTCCATTTCCGTCTTCAAAAGGATGAATCCAAGTTAATTTTGCATGAACTAAAGCAGCTAATTCAAAAGGATGCAGTTTATTCTTATTTGCACTATACCATTTAAAGAAATTGAGCATGTGCTTTTTAACTTCTGTATGAGATGGAGGAACATGTGTGGATCCTTGGATTTGGACATCGAAAAACCTTATTCTTCCACCATATACAATACCAGTATTTTTTGTTAGAATACCATTTGTTCTTTCTAAAAATTTTGTGTTTAAGTTACCTTCATACTGCTTAATATAATCTAAACATTCTTTTCCATTTATTGCTTCATTATAATCTTCAGCTCTTACTCCAGAAGGGATTACTTTATCTTTTAGAATTAAGGCGGTCTGCCTTAAAGTTAACCTATTTCCTTCAATAGCGTTGCTATGGTAAGTAAATCTTATTACAAAATCCTCATTAAGCTTTTCCTTAACACTTTTTGGAGTTTGTTTTAGCCATATATTATAACTTTCTTTTAAGTCCTGTAGAATCTCAGCACTATCTTCTGAAAGATAACTGTATTTTTCTATGTAAGGCTTTGCTTTTTCTTCTATTTGTTGAACATATTTTTTTAGTTCTTCTTTTGAAGGCATTTTATCTCCTAGGAAAATACGGACTTTCTTCCACTTATTTAGGCTTAGCCTTATACTTTTTGTAAGGTAGTAATACTCTTTTTTGTTCCTTTTTATGATTTCTATGTAGGTCATATACATATGTATGGGCACATTGTATATAAATCTTTCGTTTATTTGTGCCCATACAACTATAAGGGTGTTGGTTAGATTTAGAAGGGGTTGTTACCAATATCTACTTCAAGATAGTAATCTGTCAAAAGGTTTATAACTATAAGGATAATTCCTATTACTAAATATTGGGATTCAATGATAGGAGTTTGCAGGGAATTTGCTAATGTTGCAGCAACCTTATATGCAAATAATGGGCATTATGCAAGAATCATCGCCACAAATGATGTCTATAGTTCACCTCATGTATTTGCAGGCTCCCAAGATAATAATAAAATCGTATTAACTGACAGCGGTTACCCTTTTGTGGTTCCCGGAGCAAAGAACCTACAAGAAGCTGCAATGTCTTATGATAAAGTATTATCATGTATTTTCATAGATCCTCTTACCCATAGAGTAACAGATGTTATAACAACACCAGATCTTGAATATCTTGACCAGATTACAGATGCTCCATCTTCGTTTTAGTAAGATTAGCACTGATTTCGTCCGAAAAACTGCATTATGTGATATATTAAAAAAAGAATTATAGGGAGGTTTTAATTATTTAGTTTGGGTTTTATACCCCGATGCTTGCATCGGCTTAATACGCAAACTAAATACTAAAAATACCCCGCAGCTTGCTGCGATTGGGATTTTTTATTTCTTTCCCCATATAAGCAAAGTCTTATTGATTTTATTTATAATTTTCCAATTTAGCCCCACTCCATCTATTAAACTAATCAAAAATTTGGGTGAAGCGAAGCGGAACCGTTTAACACCTTTCAAACACACTTCCTCTATCAAGTAACAACCATCCTTCACCACTACTATATCCTAAACTACAATAATCTTTAAATAAGAGTTTAGATGTTCTTCTTGACTGAGGGGTATGATTAGTAAAAAGAAGTTATTGGTGGTATTTGGAATTCTATTCATATTGTTAAATATAAGACCAGTCCTAAGCGATGTGCTTATAAATGAAATTATGTATGACCCTTCTGCTTCTCAGGGAAGTGATACTGATTTAGAATGGATTGAGCTTTATAATAATGGAACTGCTATTGTGAACTTAACTGGCTGGACAATTGATGATACTGTGTTTGATAGCATTAGCATCTCAGCTGGTGGATATGTTGTTATTGCAAGAGAGCTTGTTGATGTTACTGATAATGAAAGCTTTGAATCATATTATGGCAATAATGATACAGTATGGAACTCTACTGATGCAAGCTATAATGCTAGTGATGGAACTTTCAGCCTTATGAATGCAGGAGATACAATCAACCTTTCAAATGGTTCATACATCCATTTGATAAATTATACAGATTTTGCTAGTTTAGCTGATGGTAATGGAAAAACCTTAATCTGGTATAATGGGAACTGGACAGAGAGTGTATCAACAAATGGAACACCTGGAAGGTTAAATGATGAATTTCCTCCTTCATTTAATTCATGGGCGATACCTGAATTCATAACAGGTTCATATAATATAACAGCAAATATAACAGAAGTAAGCTCTGCGGTAATCAGCTTCAACAGCACTAATTACTTAATGAGCAATAATAGTGATATATGGTATTATTTATGGAATACTTCTAAGAACATGGACGATTCATACAATATAACTATTTATTATAATGATAGTGTTGGCAATTCAAATACAACAACATTATACAATATCACAATAGATAACACAGTTCCTTCAATAGCATTTGCATCAGGGGCAAATAATTCATACTTCAGCAGGGACTGGGTTTATGTTGACATAACCTTAACAGAAACAAACGAAAACACCACCACCTTCTATTTATACAATTCAAGTATAAATCTAATCAACTCAACAATCCTTCCAGCAGGCTCAAGGAACATTAACTTCACAAGCCTTAATGAAGGAATCTATTATTATAATGCAACCCATAAAGACAATGTAAACTTTGAAACATCAACAATAACAAGGAAAATAACCTTAGACACAACCTCTCCTTCAGTAACAATAAACTCACCAGTTAACAACATTAATTGGTCAACTGCTATATTCCCAACGATACTAAACGCTTCAGTAACAGACACAAATAATATTCAATCAGTTCTGTTCAACGTCTCAAATGTAATCTACAATACAACCTTCTCAAACAACTGGCTCAACACCTCATTTGATACAAGGAATTTAGCAGAAGGAGAACACACTATAACAGTCTATGCCTGGGACTATGCAGGCAACCTAAACAGCAGTGAATCCAATGTATTCACTATAGACAACTATGGGCCTAACTTCTTCAACTTAACCAAAACACCAGAACCAAGCTACAACAATAACAGCATCACATTAAACGTAACCATTAATGACACAATCACTGCTGTCTCAACTGTATGGCTCTATGGAAACTGGTCAGGCGCATGGCAAAACTATACAGTATCGCAGTATCCATTCACAATAGGGGCAAACAACTTCACAAACCAGCAAACTATAGGATACAAATGGTTTGCAAACGATACACTAAACAATATTGCTAACAGTTCACTCCAGACATTCACAGTCCAAAACAGGGCTCCAACCCTAAACTCAACCATGCCAAACTGGACATTCATAGAAGATGCTCCTGCATTCACAGTCAACCTTTCAACCTATTTCATTGATGTTGATGGCAACGATCCTCAGGCATTAAGCTATACATCCAGTATAACAAGCAACATCACCATCACAATAACCAGTAACATTGCAACAATTGACTCTAATGAAGACTGGTGCGGCACAGAAAATGTAACATTCACAGCAAGTGATAGCTTAAACACAACGCCAAGCAACTTAATCATATTAAACGCAACCTGCCAGAATGATGCCCCAACAAACGAGGGCATGTCTTCTGTTCCTGACGTTGCGTTCAATGAAGACAGCTACAACAACACGTTGGTTATAAGCGACTATATCTATGACAAGGACAGCGCAATAACCGAATACGGGTACTATTCAAACGACAGCAGCCTGATGATAACCATACTGCCGACAAACTATTCATACATCAACGCAACGCAAAACTGGAATGGCCAGGCTAAGGTTTACTTCAAAGCCAAAGACCAGGAAGGTCAATGGGGCAACTCGAACACATTCACTGTAAATGTATCGCCTATTAACGATGCGCCGTACACAAACGCCACCCCTGACCAAGTAAATATTACAGAAAGTGATCCACATGCATCATTAAGCTTAATATCCTACTTTGCAGACATTGAAAACACGCCATTATCCTATACAATCATATCTGAAAATGAGGTTAACTGCACTATTAATGGAACCAGCTTAGTATACAAGCCAAGGCAATACTGGCATGGAACATCCCAGTGCAACATAACAGCAAACGATACAGAGCTTGTATCTTCTGCGCAGGCATTCACATTCCTTGTGAACTCAACAGAAAACATCCCTGTAATCACCACAACCTGCGCTGCTCAGGCAAACCAAAGCGAGTTTTACACCTGTGACATTAACGCAACAGATGGAGACGTAATAAACGGGGAGCAAACCTTAACATTCTCTTTAACAGAAAAGCCAGGCACAATGGTAATAGATGCTGGCACAGGCATAATTTCCTGGATACCTGATGATTCGTATGTTGGGTCAAACAATATAGAAGTAAAAGCCATGGACAATGTAACAAACTATGATACCTATTCATTCACAATCAATGTCATAGACAAGAATGATGAGCCGTCCAAGGTTGCGCTAACATCTCCCTCAAACGCTTCAACAGTTGTATCAGCAACAAAAACAGTAAAACTTGACTGGCAAAATTCAACAGACCCTGAGAACCAGTCAATAACATATTATCTCTTCTTTGGAAACCAGACAACCCAAAGCCTGTTAACAGTAACATCTGCCAGCCAATACACAACCTCAACCCTGAATGATAACTCAACATACTATTGGCATGTCATTGCTGGTGATGGGACCCTAAACTCAACAAGCTCAGAAACATGGCAGTTCAATACTCTCTTTGACAATGCTCCTGTAATCCAAAGCCTAGAGCCTATATATGACCCATCCATCACAGAGACTGAATCAATAGTCTTCAATGCAACGCTCTATGATATGGACCAGGATAACATGCGCTATAACTGGAGCATTAATGGAATAACAAGCTCTAATGGGACAACCAGTTCCTATAATGAAACAGTATCATTCACTTTTACCTCTGACTATAACAGCTCAGCGAACAGTCCTTACACAATAAAGCTTGAAATAAAAGATGTAAACAATAACACAGGCATATCAGAATCATGGGTTACAACAGTAGCAAACAATAACAGGGCTCCTGTTTTAGCTTCAATAACAGACAAATCAATAAATGAAGATTCAGTCTTAACCTTCAACATAACAGCTTCAGACCCTGACCTTATCTATGGAGACAGCCTAACCTACAGTTCCAACTTAACACAGCTAAGCATCCAAAAAATAAACAACACTCTCGCTTCAGTAAGCTGGACGCCGACAAATGATAATATTGGGAGCAACACAATAAATTTTACAGTAACAGATGGAACTCTAAGCGATTCTCAAACAATCATAATAACAGTCAACAATACAAACGATGCCCCTATCCTCAACCCAATCGGCAGCTTAACCGCATATGAAGATACTGCTTTTGTTTATGATGTGAATGCAACGTATGTTGATATAGGAGATAACTTAACCTTCTATGATAACACAACCTTGTTCAATATAAGCCCTTCAACAGGAATAATAAGTTTCATGCCAACAGAAAATGATATTGGAACGCATTATATCAACATAACAGTAAAAGATGCGTTAAATGCTTCAGACTCAGAAATTGTAGCTTTAACAATCTCAAACACAAATGATGCCCCTTCTTTAGCGGCTATAGGCAGTTATTCTGTTTTAGAAGATTCAACCCTGTCATTCAGTATAACAGCCTCTGACATTGACCTTGCTTATGGAGACAGCTTAAGCTATAGCTCCAACCTAACACAGCTAACCATACAAAAGATAAACAACACTCTCGCTTTAGTAAGCTGGACGCCTGTGAATGATGATGTTGGAAGCACTGCAATAAACTTTACAGTAACAGACAGTGGCGGTTTATCAAGCTCGCAGACAGCAACCATAACTGTAAATAATACAAATGATGCTCCTAACATATCCAGTTATTATCCTATGTTTAACCCGGCAATAGCTGATTATACAGGAACACAAACTTTCAATATAACAAAATCTGATGTTGACAATGACCCTTTAACAGTTAAATGGATAATAAGTGATATAGAAGTAAGCAATAATGATTATTATACAGCTGGCAACCTTTCACCGGGAACATATACTGTAAAAGTTGTTCTAAATGATAGTACTGCATACATAGCACGTTCATGGACTTTGACAGTGAGCGAGCTGCCTATATCAAACAAATATGCAGGAACATTCAAGCTTTTGAATAAAAGCCAGCTGGATAATGCAACAAACATAACAATAGAGTCACCAAAAGGAAGAATAGACTTTGGAAACACAACATTAAACCTTTCAGATGTTGTTGACTTTGATAATTATATCAATATAAGCAAAGGTGTTATAGGAATAGACACAACAAAATTCCCTGCCTTAAACAAGCCTGCAGAGATAATACTTGGAGGATTGGAATATCTTACAACACCTATTGTATATTATAGTTCAGGGCTTGGAGTAACCGGAAGCACGGTTTGCCCTTCATCTATCTGCACTGATATAGTATACAACCAAACATTTGGCAGGTTAACATTTAAAGTAAATGGATTCTCAACATACTGGGTTGGCACAATAAACAGCGCTCCAGTCATAACGTCCAGCGCTGTAACATCTGCTATCCTTAACCAGGCATATTCTTATGGTGTTGATGCATCTGATGTTGATGGTGACACATTAACATACTCACTTACCACTTCACCATCCGGCATGAGCATAAACAATAACACAGGCTTAATCATATGGACGCCTTCAAGCTTGGGCAGTTTCAATGTTGTAGCAAGCGTATCAGACACTATTCTAACAAGCACGCAATCCTTTACAATAACAGTGTCTGAAGCTGAAAGGGCAAAGCTTGCAATAACAGACCTTGATGTCAAAGTAGGCGGCAAGAAGGATAGCAATCTTGTGGCAGGTAAAAAGATAGACGAGCCTGCTCAGCCAGGCTCATCAGTTGACTTCATACTAAAGATTGAAAACCTTTACACTGATGAAGAAGACATGAAGTTTGATAATATAGAGGTTGAAATAATAATAGAAGATATTGATGATGGTGATGACCTTGAAGATGAGTCTGAAGAGTTTGACCTTAACCCTGAGGAAGACAGGAAAGAAACAATATCTTTTGATATTCCTTTAGAGGTTGAAGAGGGAGATTATGCTGTAAGAGTTAAAGTAAAAGGGGAAGATGAGAACAATACTTATCATAGGATTGAATGGAAGCTCACTTTAGAGGTTGAAAAGGATAAGCATGATGTTATAATCAAAGATATATCACTTAGCCCCAGTATTATAACATGTGATAAGGATATAGGCTTTGGAATAGAAGTAATGAACATAGGAAGGAAAGATGAGGATGATGTGAGCATAGAGATAACTAATACTCAGCTTGAATTAGACCTAAAAGAGACAGGCATAGAGCTTGACAAAGATCCTGATGATGATGAAAACAGCTTTAAGAAAACGTTTTATGCTACTTTGCCTGAGAAATTGGATGAAGGAACATATCCTATCACTTACAAAGTGTATTACGATGACAAGCTTTCTGACACAGAACGGGAAGATCTTGTTGTAAAAGGGTGTAAACAGGTGAAAAAAGGGTCTGCTGTTAAGGGAATTGACCTTGTCAGCAGGCCTTCTTATAGTTCAAGTTCTGGAGTTGCAGTTGCGCAGCCAGTGACAGAAGGAACTTCTATAATATCGTTTGCAGAATCTGGAGATACTATCTTATTATTGTCAGCAGTGCTTATGTTCTTATGCGTGATAGTACTTGGGTTTTTTGTTCTTAAGATGCTAGTTAGAAGAAGGTAATTTTAAAGTATAGCTAATTCTATAAAAAGAAGAAAGAAAAAATAAAAAAGGTTTTAAGAAACCTCTATTAAAACCTGCTTTGACTGTCTTTCTGAGTTTATTGGATTACCGGCAAGGTCATCACCACCTACATTAGATTCTCCCACTACGAATGTGCAGATAGCGCTTCCTGTTGACCCGCTATGCTGAAGAATTCCTTTAAAGCCTACATCCTTACGTGAGCCAATATCTGTTTTAGGGGTAGTTAGAGTTAAATCAGTGTCTTCAAAATTTCCCTCACAACTAGTTACGAACGGTTTAAAACCATCACATGCAAGCACAGTATCACAATAGAAACCTATTTTTACTATTTCACTCTCACCGCTTTTAAACTTAAAGCTTTCATCAATGGTAAGTGGCTCTAATGGGCCTGCCCTTTTCTCAAGGTCAGAGCCTTCAAACACTTTAGATAGACTTTCAGTACCT
>JASMCJ010000059.1 GCA_030753365.1 Candidatus Woesearchaeota archaeon | reverse complement strand
TCTTTGTTTTAATCTCATTAATTTCTTTTAAGTTAAGATCCTTCTCTTCAAGAAGCCTTTCTACAATCTTCCTTGCATCAGAAATGTTTGAGGCCTTATGTTCATCAATAAAATTATTATTATCCCCTTCAAAATAAGTCTTGTAAATGCTCCATGTTCTATCTTTATTTAATCTGGCTTCTATCCTTATGTTCATATCTTCCTTATTCTTTTCATAACTTATAAGGTCATGAGTATCAGAAATCTTTTGCCAAGTCATTCTTCAAAATCGGTGAGTTTCTTTTCCTCCTCTTTATAATTAACAATAGTTGTATTGCCGGCCTTGCCACCTTCAACCTTTTTTACGCTGATAAAGCTGCCCTTCGCAAGCTCATTAACCCTTCTCTGAAAGCTTTTATAACTGATTTCACTTATTTCTTTTTGGTATTTAGTGAATAAATCTCCAATCTTGCTTCCTGAATATTTTTTTATAAATTCTAACACAGACTTTGAGTTAGTCTTAAGCTTATCAGGATTTTTAATAGTAAACTCCTGCACCTTGGCCATAGCTTCTAAAGAATGCTTTGGAAGAATTTTTCTGCTGCTGCTGTTCTCAGCAATCAGGCCAGTTTCCTTTAACAGGAACAGGCCCTGTCTAATATCCCTCAGCTCAAAGGTTTTTTTAGCAATCTGGTTGAAAGCAGTATCATCCCAGACGTTTGGTATGAAAGCATACTTTAACCTTTGCCTGAGAATTCCTGTGGTCTCTTCAAGGTTATAAGGCTTGAACTCCAAACGATCAAGAGAAAGCCTAGACTTAAGCCTCATGTCAAGACCTGTAGCCCAGTCTTCAAAATTGGTTATAAGGAAAATGCTTTTCCTGTAAAGCTCTTCAAGAAGCATATACAATAAGTCAAGGTCTTCAATCTTGTCGGCCTCGTCAAACACAAAAACAGCTGATTTCTTGTTGATAAACGTTTTTGCAATGGAAAACAATTCGTCTGTCCTTTTATTATGGGTAAGCTTATAGCCAATAATCTCACAAAGCTTTAGCAGGATCTTAAAAGTAGTATTATGTTCCCAGCAATTTATATGGAAAAGGTATAAGTCTTCATCCATTTCCTCCTCTCTCAAGGCATCAAAAACCTTTTTAGAGGTAACAGTCTTGCCAATGCCGGGAGAGCCGAGAATAAGGAGATTCTTGCCGTTCTTATCCTGAAGCAAGGGCTTTATGCAGGAAGCAATATATTTTTGTTGAGCTTCTCTATAAGGAACAAGTTTTGGGGTGAAATCATAAGATAAGGCTACATCATCCCTGAACAGGGTTTCTTCTGAGCTTAGCATATCTTTGAATAAAGAAGACATTTTATTGGAAGTAGAAGAAAAGGTTATATAAATATGTTGTTGTGATAAAAAAGAAAAATGAACCCTTGATAAGGGTTTATGATTGGAATAGTAGGAGTTGAGGATTATATAACTCCTCAGCAATTATTTCTCTCAATTCTCTTTGAGCCAGGTATCTCATTCTATCATCTTTTGTATGAACTATTATATTTACATCAGATGCATCTAAAAGACTATTATCCACAGTATTTACTACCTCACTAATTCTTTCTCCATTAAACCGCATCTCAACACCATCAGGAAAGTCTATTGAGACAAAGCAGTCAATAACACCTCCTGGTAGATGAAGCTTGTGAAAATTCTTATATTTATTCTCACATGGTATCAGGCTATAATTCTTCCTGAACCAACTCTCAAAACAACCTTCCATATATTTCATTTTTTTAGCCTCCTCTCTGGATGCTTTATTTTTATCAGAAAACACATCCAGAATAAGTTTTAACAATGAGCTGCTTTACAGCAGTAAGATTACCACAAGCACAGAAAGTACAACTTTGCTTACAGTAGATTGTATCATTTTACTATGAAAATACACTTCTTATATTTAAAGATTATGATGGGCCCACCCGGACTCGAACCGGGGATTAACACCTTTCTGAACTTTAAAAGCTTGTAAGGGTGCTGTCATTTATGGATTTAACCATTAGCCACTAGACCATGAGCCCATATACTCTTAGAAAATCTCTTGTTTTAAAAAGATTTCGTAATTTGGACAATCTAACAAAACATTTTTAAACGAAATTCGATTTGAGAGGCTTATGACAGAGTTTAAGTTTGAATCAACAAAAGATATCAAAGTATCTAAAACAATAATAGACCAGGTAATAGGCCAGGAAGAGGCAGTTAATATCATAAAAAAGGCTGCTGAGCAGAGAAGGCATGTTCTATTAATAGGCGAGCCTGGCACTGGAAAGTCAATGCTTGGACTTGGATTAGCTGAATTATTGCCGAAAGAAAAGCTTGTTGATGTTCTTGCGTTTGCAAATCCTAACGATGAAAACCAGCCATTGATAAGAGCAGTTCCTGCAAGCAAGGGAAGAGACGTTGTAATGAAGGCAAGGCTAAGCGCTTCAGGCATGTTCAAAAATCAAAACATAATAATGTTCATACTTATGATATTAGCAATGATTGTGCCATGGTGGGCAAGGTCATATTATAACTCAGACATAATGTTCGCAGCATTCTTCTTAGGAGGAATGATATTCTTAGCATCGTTTGTAATGTTCATGAATCTTGGGAAAAGGATGGCGCAGACAAAAGGCAATGTGCCAAAACTTATAGTTGATAATTATAAGAAAAAGCAGGCGCCGTTCTTTGACGCTACAGGAGCGCATGCGGGAGCTCTTTTGGGAGATGTACTTCATGATCCTTTCCAAACAGGAGGCCTTGGAACACCGGCAAATGAAAGGATAGTAGCAGGATTAATACACAGAAGTCATATGGGTGTTCTGTTCATAGATGAGATTGCAACATTACAACCAACAACGCAACAGGATTTGTTGACAGCATTACAGGAAGGAAAGTATCCAATAACAGGTCAGTCAGAAAGGTCTGCTGGGGCAATGGTAAGGACAGAAGATGTGCCATGCGCGTTCATCTTAATAGCAGCAGGCAACACGGAAACAATAAAGCATATGCATCCTGCATTAAGGTCAAGAATAAGAGGCTATGGATATGAAATTTATATGCAGGAAACCATGAAAGATACTCCTGAGAACAGGAACAAGATAGCTAGGTTTGTTGCGCAGGAGGTTACCAAGGATAAAAAGATACCTCATTTCAACAGGGAAGCTGTCGAAGAAATCATTGAAGAAGCAAAGAAAAGAGCTAATAGGAAAGGCCATTTAAGCTTAAGATTAAGAGAATTAGGTGGTATCATAAGAGCAAGCGGTGACCTTGCAAAAGAGAAAGGAGCTGAGCTTGTAACAAAAGAGCATATAAGGGAAGCAAAAACCATAGCAAGGACACTTGAACAGCAGATAGCTGACAAATACATAGAAAAGAAAAAGGAATATGAGATTATAATCACTGAAGGCAACAAAATAGGCAGAGTCAATGGATTAGCAGTAATGGGTTCAGAAGCAACAAACGTTTATTCTGGCATAATTCTACCAATTGAATCACAAGTAACACCGGGAGGTAAGGAATCTGAGATAATTGCAACAGGCAAGCTGGGAGAGATAGCAAAAGAAGCAATAAAGAATGTGTCAGCAATCATCAAAAGATACTTTGGAGAAGACATAAAGGAAAAGCATGACATATATGTACAGTTCCTGCAGACATATGAAGGAGTAGAAGGAGATTCTGCTTCAATAGCAGTGGCAACATCAGTGATATCTGCATTGAAAGAGATACCTGTCAGGCAGGACACTGCAATGACAGGTTCATTATCAGTAAGAGGAGAAGTGCTTCCTATAGGGGGTGTATCTTCAAAAGTTGAAGCAGCCATTGATGCAGGACTGAAGAATGTAATAGTCCCAAAAGCAAATATGAAAGATATAATAATAAACCCTCAGAGGTTGAAGTTAGTAAACATAATATCAGTAGAAGATATATCAGAAGTGTTAAAGAATGTGCTTATATGGAAAGGGAAAGAAAGCATATTGAAGAAGATTGTTGGTTGATGATAATATTAACAATAACTATATAAACCCCTATAAATTCTTATGAGTATAAATAAGATAATGAATAATATAACTTTACAGGAGGATAACAATGACAGATATCATAAAAGAACCAACAAGCAAGTTCATTAAAGTAAGATGCCCTAAATGCAAGAATGAGCAAAACATATTCGGCAAAGCATCTTCAACAGTTAAATGTCTTGTATGTGGGAAAGATCTAGCTGAAGCCACAGGTGGAAAGACAAGGGTAAAAGCAAGGATACTTGAAGTGTTGGAATAATAAAAATGCTGCTAAAGAAGGAAGGATTTCCGGAAGAAGAAGAGTTAGTATTATGCACAGTGCTAAGTGTATACCATCATTCTGTATTTGTAAAACTTGATGAATATGATAAGAAAGGCCTTATCCATATATCAGAAGTCAGCCCTGGAAGAATAAGAAACATAAGAGACTATGTTGTAGAAGGGAAAAAAGTTGTATGTAAAGTATTAAGAGTGGATTCTGAGAAGGGTCATATAGACTTATCATTAAGAAGAGTTAATGAAAGCCAGAAAAGAAACAAGCTGAGCGATATAAAGCTTGAACAAAAGGCTGAAAAGATAGTAGAAAATTTTTCAAAAGAGATTAAGAAAGATGGTGTAAAGCTGTATTCTGAAATAATGAAGGCTATTTCAAAGAAATATTCATCGTTAAATGCTTTCTTTCAGGATGTTATTGAAAAGAAAACATCGTTTAGTGAGTTTGATATAGAAAAGACTATGGCAGGCAAACTGCTCAAGCTTGTGAAGCAAAGGATAAAGCCGCCAGAAGTTGAGATAAGCGGAATGTTAAGCTTGCAAAGCTATGAAGTAGATGGTGTGGAAATTGTGAAAGAAACACTAAAAAAGATTGAAGAGGCTGTTAAAGATAAAGGTTCAATAAGTTATGTTGGAGCTGGCAAATATAAAATAAGAGTGATTGCAAAAGAATATAAAACAGCAGAGAAGTTGTTAGACAGTGCGAAAGAAAAAGCCTTAAAGTATATAGAAGAAAAGAAAGGCACAGGCGAATTTGTAAGAGATTAATTCTTTAGGTCTTTATAATTTAAGGTTAGCTTCTTTCCAGTATCAATATTCTTGCACAGAACTTTCTTTCCAGCCTTTAGAATTTTGAGTTTGTCTCCTTTGAATTTAATAATGTCGCCAACTTTAAACTCTGACAGTTTGAAGAAAACGGTAAGCCTGTAGAGGTTCTTGGAACTCTGCCTGCTTCTAGTATGAAGGGTTGCGCTTGTCTTAAGCTCTCCGCCAAAATGGTTCTGAAGCTTCTTTCCTAAAGCCTTAAGGAATTTGTTTGAGGAGAAATAAAGGTCAACACCATTCTTTGCCTTAACCTGCTTTGCGATGAAAGCATCATCCCTCTTCTTCATTTGATTAGCAATGAAACTAATAACTTCATCATTATGATTCCTTAACTGGAGAGTTCCTTCGAAGTATTGAGGGTTCTTGTTTTGAGGCATAATAATAGAAATGGTAAGCCTTGTTTATAAGCTTTTTGAAGAGTTAGAGTTTCTTAATGATTCAAAATTAAACAAATTCTAAGAAAAAAATAGAAATAAGAGAGAAAGTCTCTCTCTATTCTGTACTTTCTCCTTCAGGTTTTTCATCTGCGTCAGCATCTGCATCTCCTTCAAGTTCAGCTTCTTTTTCTGGTTCAGCATCTGCGTCAGCATCTGCATCTCCTTCAGGTTCAGCTTCTTTTTCTGGTTCAGCATCTCCTGATTCAGTAGTTTCTGATTCAGTAGTTTCTTCTCCTTCAGGAGTTTTTTCTTCTTCGTCTTCTTGTTTTTCTTCTTCGTCTTCTGACATTTTGTGTTTCCTCCACATATATTTTAGTATTATAAGCAGTACATAGTGTTACTGTTATAATCTTATATTTAATAGAAAAATGAGAATCCTTTATATATTTTACTCTTTTAAGCCCTAAAAACAAAAGGTTTTTATTTACTGACTAAAAAGAAAAACAGTATAATGAATAATCATGAAATTAAAAGGCAATTCAGAAAAATCTGGCGCTTTATTTGGGAAGAAGACAGTGTGTGGAGCTGGATTGTAAATGTTATATTGGCGTTTATTCTGATTAAGTATATTGTTTACCCAGTGCTTGGCCTAATTCTTGCCACATCGCACCCAATTGTTGCAGTTGTATCAGGTTCAATGGAGCATGGTAACAGGTTTGATGAATGGTGGCCGCAGCAAGAAGGATATTACTTAGATTTTGGTATTACAAAACAGGCCTTTGACAATTATAGGTTCAAGAATGGCTTTAATATAGGGGATATAATGATATTAAAAGGTAAAAGCGCAGAGAATATTCAATTAGGAGATGTTATTGTTTTCAACGGCAACAGAAGAGACCCTATCATACATAGAGTTATCAAGAAATGGGAAGAAGGAGGAATATATTATTTCCAGACAAAAGGAGATAATAACAAAGAATCTATGCCAAATCTTGAATCAAGAATACATGAAGATAATGTAATAGGGTATGCAGTGATAAGGATTCCATTGTTAGGTTATATTAAGATATGGTTTGTTGATTTATTAAAATTGTTTAATATAGTATTATAAATAAGGATAGATTGTCAAAAACCACCCTGCTAAAGCAGAGTAGCATGTTTGAAACCATTTCACTTCAGAGTGGTTTTTGAGCATGCTCAGAAATATATCACATTCCAAAACAATATGGTGGACTTTTCCACTAGTTTTAAAAACTAGCGGTATATTTCTGACATATTAAATAAGTGTAAATAACTTTTAAGAAGGTGAAAATAAATGTTTTGTCCAAAATGCGGCTCTTTACTGAAGCCTAAAAGCGAGGGAAACAAGAAAGTAATGCATTGCTCCTGCGGTTATAAATCCAAGGATAAATTAGAAGTAAAAATAAAAGAAAAAGCAGAGAAAGCAAAAGAAATAGAAA
>JASMCJ010000058.1 GCA_030753365.1 Candidatus Woesearchaeota archaeon | reverse complement strand
ACCGTCAGGGACTGGGACTCGTATTGCCATGCCGTCTAGCTTGCCTTTTAGCTGAGGAATTGCCTGAGTTACTGCTTTTGCTGCGCCGGTTGTTGTTGGGACGATGTTTATGGCAGCACTTCTCCCTCTTCTTTCTTTTTTATGGGGAGCATCTATCATTCTTTGGTCTGAGGTGTATGCATGGATTGTTGTCATGAAGCCGTGCTTTATGCCAAAGCAATCGTTGATTACTTTTACTATTGGCGCTAAGCAGTTTGTTGTGCAGGATGCGTTTGAGACTATTAGGTCATCCTTTTTTAAGGTGTCTTCATTGACACCGAGAACTATTGTTTTTATGATATCGTCACCTTTGGCTGGGGCGGAGAGTAATACTTTTTTTGCGCCTGCCTGAAGATGTTTAGAGGCTAATTCTTTTGTGAGGAAGAAGCCGGTGCTTTCTATGACTACGTCTATGCCGAATAATTTCCAAGGTAAGGTTGAAGGATCTTTTTCTGAGAGTACTTTTATGTTTCTTCCATTGACTAGTAAGGATTCTGGTTCAGCTTTTACAGCTCCATTGAATTTTCCGTGAACAGAATCATATTTTAATAGGTTTGCAAGGGTTTTTGTGTCGGTTAAATCGTTTATTGCAACGAAGTCAATGTTTTTATCGTTTAAGCCTGCCCTGAAGACCATTCGCCCTATTCTTCCGAAGCCGTTTATTGCTACTTTCATGATATACACCTCTTTGTAGAATTAATTGGAGTTTACTTGTTTATATATTTTGTTAAAAATTAGTTTATGTTGTAATGCGTGCCGTTGAATTGCCAAGTTACATTTTGATTTGCTTTTATCCAGTAGCCATAGCCTGGTTTCATGGTTTGCAGTGTGTTGAGGAAGGATGGTTTGTTTGGAGAGTAGCTTTCCCAAACATTGTTGTTGAATGTGAAGATAGTTGTGAAGGTTTCGTTTACGTTGGCTAAGGTTGAGGCGATTGGCTGCTCTGTTAGTGAAGGATAACTGATTAGGTTCCAGCCGTTGTAAAGGTTGTAGACGGTTGATGTTGGAAGGTCTCCTGGGATGGTTAGTGTGGCGTTTTCAATCATTTCTATCCAGTAGCCTTTCTCTGGAGTTATTGAGTCTATTGAGTTTAGGAAAGAAGGTTGGTTTGTGTAATAGCTGTCCCAGGTATTTTCTGATGAGTTGTATGCAAAGATGGTGGTGTATTTGCCAGTTAATGATAAAAGAGTTTTTGGGAAAGTGTTTTCTTCTAAAACCAATGGTATGGATATAAGATTCCATTCTTTTTCCAAAGGGATGGTGAGAAGAGGTACGCTCTTATCATTTATCATAATTGGAGTGTGCGCAAGTCCATTATTATAGTAGAATGTAGCATTAAGTCTTTCTGAAGATATGTCCAAGAGGTTTCCTATACTATCATATATATAATGAATGTCAAAATCTGAAGGGCGTTGAGCATGTGTTAACCTGTGTAAATCATCATATTCAAATTCACTTATTTTATTGTTCATAATGTCATTTGTTTGTAAAACGTTCCCTATGTTATCATAAGAATATTCAAGTTCCTGAATATTTTCTGTGCTTATTTCATGCAACCTATAATTGTAAGGCTCATATTCAAATTGAGTATCAAGATTGTTAGCATAGTTTCTAGTTGATGTTTGAGACATTTCATTATAATCAATGTTGTTTATGATTGAAGGGATAGATTCAAGAAGGGATTGGTCATTGTATTCATAGTTTATAATTTCTTCATTGGGAAGAGTTTTGGATATTAACCTGTCCATTGAATCATAACTATACAGTGTGTCAAAAGATGTTCCATCAATGACCTTTTCTTCTCTTATTTTTCTGAATTTATTATCATACCAGAAATTTCTTAGGAGAGTAGGTGTTTGGATTGAGGTGAGGGTTCCCAGAGTGTTAACATCATAAGTATATGTAATGTCTCCTTCACTGAATTCTTTATGTGTAATCCTGTTTAATTGATCATATGTTAAATGTATTATATTGCCTTTGTTATCTGTTTGTGTTATTAAGTTTCCAATAGTATCGTAAATATAAGACCATATACCTAAATCCATGTCGTCTAATCCTATTTTTCTGCTAAGGCTGTCATATTCATACTGGATAAAATTATCTTGGTTGTCTAATATTTTGATAAGGTTATCATTATCATCGTAGAAGTATGATGTTGTGTATATTTCATTATTATTATGTTCTTTTACCTTGGTTGTTCTGTCGTATGCATCATGTTCGTATTCTTTGATGTTGCCATTCCTGTCATAAATCAAGGTTTCCCAGTTATTATAAATAATGTTTTCAGCAGAACCATCAGGATAGTTTGTGTGTGTTATTCTTCCGAGAGGGTCATAAGTATAAGTTATAGAGTTTATGTTTTCATTGGGGATGGTATACCCTGTGCTGGAATAGTAAGGATTGCTTTCTTGCTTTATTTTTCCAGTTTTATCATAGTAGATATCAGATGTTATTAATTCCTGCTGTTCTGATTCACTCTTTTTTTGAATCAATCTCCAAAATCCGTCATAATAAAAGTAAGTATCAAATGTGTTGGTTGTACCAGATTGTTCTCTGTTCATTACTTTTATTTCTTCGGGAGCAGTACCGTCTAAATTATATTCTATCTGAATAGAAGGATAGTCTATAGAATCATAAGGAAGAATTTCTTTAACTTTTCTTCCAAATACATCATAGTGATATTCTATTCTGATACCGTTTGGGTCTGTTTCTGATAGAATGTTACCTGTTCCTTTGTCATATTCATAATTTGTTTCATGACCTATTGCGTTTGTTTCTCTTATGATGAATGTGTTGTTTGAGCCATATGTGTAGTGAGTGGAATGGCTTAGAGGATTAGTGTAGGTTAAAACGTTTCCGTAGGTGTCATAGTGGTATGTTTCAACTGGGTTTGTTCCTATGTCAAGCCAGTATTCTATAGAAGTTATGTCGCCCCTTGTTGGGTTCTCGTTGTACCCATTGCTGTCATAGCTATACCAAGTTTCACTTACTTTGGTTGAATCGTCAGATTCTAATAGATAGGTATGTTTTGGCAGGTCGATAATCCAGTTGTCAGTGTTGTAAAGATATTCATTGTAGAGATATTTTTCGTCTCCTGTTTTTGAAGTGTCTCCTAGATAAGATGTGCTTATTATGTTTCCATAGTTATCATAGCCAAATTGGATTTTAGTTTGTGAAGGAGTTTCAACTGATTCATCATATAAGGAGTTAATTGTCCAGAGTAAAGTGTTGACATAATATTCATCATCATAAGTGGATGTGAATTCATTTTGAATTTTTTTGAAAAGATTATTGCTAGTATTCAAGATTTCTGTTTCATATTCCAAGCCCCTTTTTCCTTTATCTTGGAAGAAATTATGTCTTATTTTGGTTTTTTGGTTTCTTGTTTCTTCAACATAAGCAAACCCTGCAAATTGCCTTTCATCTGGATCAAACATTCCATTTTCATAACTAATATTATGAGTTGAGATGGTGTTTTGAGTTCCAAAAATGTTATTGTTATTTTCTATAGTGTTAACTACCCAACCATTAAATCCTAAATCATTTATATTATCATTTCCAGTGTTGTCTAATGATGCTATTTTTTTATAGTCAAGGGTTGTTATTCCTCCCAAACTGTTTTTGATTTCCTTTAGAAGGTACTGCTTGGGGTGGTTATTGACCCATACTTTTTGCTTTGAGATAATCCTCCTTACCTGTTTGAACTAAGCCGCATTTTTGGCAGACTAGTTCTTTTCTTTTTTTATCTAAGAAAATGTTTTTACTTTTACACTCAAAACACTGTTTTATTTTTTTCCAATCTTGTTTTTCCATATTTTTGGGGGACTCAACTTTTTTGATTAGTCCTAATCTTTCAAGTGAATGTTCTGCAGCCATTGCCAGACTGGGTTCGTTTATTTTTTGAGTTTTGGCTATTTCTTTCAGTTTTGGAATACAGCTTGTTTGATTATAATTCCCTAATGCAAGAATAATTATTGCTAAGAAAGAGACTCCCCCTTTGGTGTTGATAATCTTAAGATTTGATTTTAAAAATTCATTATAATATTTATCAAGAGCTTTTTGAAGCATATCCCCAAAATCACCTCTATTAATATGTAGAACAATACTTACAATGGCATTTAGATTATTTATATTATTAAAGTTATTCTTAAATAATTTTTTAATAAGCTCTAAATCAATATTCTCATATCTAATATAAACATTTAAAAGAAATTTAAATAAGTTGTAGTCTATATCTCTTGTTAATAATTCTTCTATCTCGTTCTTGTACCCTCCTTTAATTAGCTTATTAAAGGTGCCATTGGGCCAAGGAGTATCTTTGATATATTCTCTATTAAACTGAGTTATTAGTTTACTAAAGTTTTGGTTTCTATTTTTCAATATCATTTTTATTTCATGTTTCCAATTAATTCAATCATATTCTCTTGATTACTTCTTTGATTAAGATATCTAGCATATTCCCACCCACCAATATCTCCAGGAGAAGGGTTACTAATCCTACCTGATACAGTATCTTTCCCATACACTAATTTTGATCTTGCTGTTCTCCCCATTCCATCATTAATTATTAATTTTCCTTCATAATTAAAAATTTCTATAGGTCCTTTACTCTTACCTAACTTTATTTTCTCAGGTGCTAAAACGTATTTTTTACTTAACTGATGCGTACCATACAAATCTTTGATGGGAAATTCCTGAACTTTTCCAGATTTAAGATTTGGTTTAGAAGAGACTTTTCCTTTGCCGAAAACCGAACCTACAGCTTTCCCAGCCATACCGAATATAGCACCGCCGCCTGTTTCTATGGTAATATCTTTTACATTGAGAAGGTCATCATTCCAAGAGTTGTCTTTGGTTATTAAGTTAGAAGTTAATTGCGAGGCTCTTCCTCCAGTTAATCATGAAATTGCACCTCCTAAAGCATATCCTCCATATCCTGTACCTGCAGCTGCTATTCCTAAGCCAAATGTTGCAGTGGCTACTCCTCCAAAAACTGAACCTGCAACAGCGCTTATACCAACAGAACCCCAGTTAACAGAACCATCAAATAATGAAGCACCATTTAATACCTGGCCTATTAGATTAGCTCCTCCTCCTATTACACCACCAATTGCCATGCCTAATGCTATATGCCAGAAATGACCGCTATCATCTTTGTATACTAAAGGATTGTTTCTTGCATAGGCATATCTGTTTAATGATTGAGGGTCATAGATGTCCTGGATTAATGTGTCTGGTTGGGTGAATCTTCTTAAGAATGGAGAATAGTATCTTGCACCATAATACATTAAGCCAGTGGAGTCTTTTTCTTTTCCGGTGTATGTGAACCTGTCGTTGCCTCCTTCAAGAATGTCTCCAAAGGGTAAGTAAGTGGTTTCTTCTATTTTGTTTCCAGCTTCATCGGTTATGATATTGTTGCTTCCTAAATGGTCTGGGTGGTAATAGGATTTAGAATTGTCAGGGTTTTGCTTGGCTATTAGCTGGCCATCATTATAATAGTATATAAAGTCGTAAGTTCCTGAATTGTTTATGACCCTTATGAAGTTTTTATTTATATAATATGTTATTGTGTTAGAGAGGTCTTCATGATAGCTGACCTTTTTTATTCTGTCTCCGTTATTATCATAATCGTATTCTTCAAGAATTCTGCCATTTTCATTATTTTGTCTTATTCTGGTTAACTGATTTAGACTGTTATATTCATAAAAGTTATCTTTGTCCTGAATTAAATTTCCATTAAGATCATATTGAAGATTGTATGATTGGCTTGCAGAGCAGATAGGGGTTAAACTGATTAAGAATGTTACAAGGATTGCAAAGAGTTTTGATAAGTTAGGTTTCATGTTTTTTTAATTCTCTATTAAAAAAATTATTAGAATCAATAATTGCTTGAGAATCGTTAGAGGGCCCTGTTTTTAAAGTGGAAGAATAAATGTTGTGTGTTGTTAGTAATAAAGTATATTCTAATACTTTTATCATATCAAACCCCCATAGAGAATGAGAATGCTTTGCATTATATAAAGATTTAGACTTTTATTTATAAAGAGAGAGAAAAAGAAAAATGTTTGCTAACTAATCCTGTTTTAAAGCGCAGGCTACATGTCCTTTCTTTCAGTTACACCAGTTGACCATAGAGGAGAACTGCCTATAACAGGAGAATAGTCTGTGCCATTAATTCTTATGGTAACTGGTTGTCCGCCTGCATGTGCCACGCCTTCCATGATGGCTGTATTTGGGTCATCTGCGCTAATGTGTTTAAAGTATACTAGCTGGCTAACGTCATCAAGAGTTTCAGTTTGGACATTAGATGAAGCATATCTTCTCCCGCCTACAAAGTATTCAACAAGGTCGCCTTCGTTCACATTTGCACCTTGTACTGCACCATATGGCGTATAAGGCAATGGAGGAGGTATATCCTTTGCTGCTATTATTTCCAGAGTGGCTGAATCTGTACGCCCTGCTGCATCTGTTACGGTTAGTTTAATGGTATGGTAGCCTGCGTCTGAGTCAGTATACGCTTTTGATGCTGTGACTCCAGTGGCATCTGTTGTGCCATCGTTGTTAAGGTCCCATTCATATGTGACTATTCCTCGATTATCTGTTGAAGTAACTGCACTGGGATTGACTGTGCCAGGCAGATAAAGCTCGTTCCGGTCTATAGTTATTCTTGCAACAGGAGCTTCCAGGTCAGGCGCTTCTCCGATGGTAATACTGCCAAGGGAGTAAAGTTCTGATTCATTATTAGACATGTCTGTTAATATGACAGCGATGTCATGGCTGCCAAGACCTAGATTACTATAATCAAGGGTTACTTCTGTTGAGCCTTCGTTTGATGTAAAAGTATCTCTTAGCACACCATCAACGTAAAGCTTGCCTTCTTTTACATTTTCATTAGGTGTTACTAATGCTTCAAGATCATTCCGGTGCTGATCAGGGTCATTCGGTTCTAACCCAATAGTAGATTCTAATACATAAGGTGGAATTTCGTCAGGTTCTGCTAATACATGGATAATTACATCAGCAAAACTTGGGTTGCCTGCAGCATCTCGGTTAGTCAGTCTTGCTGTGAAAGTACCAATATCAGGATATGTATGTCGACCAGTAAGTCCTGTACCATCGGTTTGTGGACCTTCGCCTGGATTATAAGTATAATCCCATCTGGAGTCTGTTATAACACCTCCCATACCTGTAGGACTAGCTACATCATAAGAATTTCCTCCATCAAAATTGACGATTAAAGGCACAACACCAGATGTAGGGTCTGCATCAAATTTTGTGACGGGAGGATAGATATCTTGGCATGCTAATACGACTGCGGAAAAAGCAGCTGTTAAGATTAAATATTTTGCAGAATGTTTTATAATTTGACCTGTGTGCTTAATAATTTGACCTATATCTTTTAGACTTTTCATTTTTTATCACCTTTGTATTGTTTGATTACTCGATATAAAATCTTCTGAATTTGACTGTTTTATGATTGTTGTTTTTGATTGTGACTTTTGCAAAGTACTCCCCATAGTCTGTGTCTTCTGGTATTGGTAATTGAATTGTTTTATATAAACTTTCACCTCTTTTTAGATTGAAAGGTCCTATTTCTGAGGAGAGCCCAAGCTCAGGAACTGTTACTGAAACTTTGATGTTTTTTATTTTTTTAGTGTTAGTGTTCTTGAGGCTGATGCCAAAACCAAAGTCTTCTCCAGCAGCTGAATCTGTTATTGAGCCAGACTGCCTTATTGTTCCAAGTTCTAATGGCTTGCTTTTCTCTTTGTTTTTTTCTCTCTTTTCTGTTGGTTCTGGATTTGCATAATTTGTTGTGCTAGTTTGACTTTCACTATTGTAAATTTCTTCAGAGTAGCCAGGGTTTGAAAGGTCGTTGTAGATAGTGACAAGAGTAGGGTTAGGAGAATGGTCAGGTGGAGTAGTTGGTGGAGTAGTTGGTGGAGTGGTTGGTGGAGTGGTTGGTGGAGCGTCTGGTGGATTATCCTGTAATTGTTCAACTGTTATTTCTACGTCCTGTGTGTCTGTTAATTCCCCATCGGATACTGTGACTGTTACTGTGTAAGTGCCTGCGTCATCGTCTTCGGTTTGCCATTCGCCATTGTCGTCCAAAGGTGGTGTGAAGCTGAAGCTTAGTATGTCATCATCCTGGTCTGAAGCTGAGGGGTCGATTGTTATAAGGTCTCCTTCTGTTGCTGGTATGTCCTGTATGTAGTCCAAGCTAGGAGCATGATTTTCAGGTTGCGGAGGCGGTGGTGGAGGCGGTTGAGGTGGATTGTCAGTTTCTAAGGTTATGTCAACTACTATCATCAAACCTTCCCGCCATGTTGAGGTTTGTGAGGCTGTTTCCCCGTTTATTTTTATTGTTACAATTTCACCAGCTGTTCCACCTTCTTTTCCATGTGTGTCAGGATCGTCTCCCGGGATGGAGAGTCGATAATGTCCATCTTCAGTTAGGTCACTTGCATACTTTTCTCCATTGATGTAAGCGTCAATGTCAACATTGTCTGGGGCAAGCTCCCCGTTGATGGTTACTTCTCCACCTATTACATATGGAAAGACATCATATGGAAATGAAGGCGTTGCTAAAGCTAATGGTATGATTAATAACAATAGCAAACCTAAAAAGTATTTAGTTGTCTTCATTCTTACTAGGAAATAATATAATAATTAATAATCTTATGATTATTGGTCCCTTAGTTTATAGACTGTTCCATTGAATACCCATGTTACATCTTGGTTGGCTTTAATCCAGTAACCATAGCCTGGTTTCATAATCTCCAAACTATTCATGAAACTAGGTTTCTCAGGGGAGTAACTTATCCATGTGCCGTTGATGAAGGCAAACATGGTTGTGTAGGTCTCATTAACGTCTGCTAATGCTGTTGTAACTGGCTGTTCTGTTAGTGATGGGTAACTGATTAGGTTCCAATCATTTTTAAGGTTGTAGATTAACTGTGTTATAAGCCTGCCACTGAAAGTTAATGTTGCATCTTCTAAGAGATTTACCCAGTAACCTTTTTCAGGACTTATTGAGTAGATGCTGTTCAAAAATTCTGGCTCGTCTGTGTAATAACTGTCCCAGCTGTTCCCTATAGAGTCGTATGCAAATAGTGTGTTATATTTGCCTTCTATTGATGAAAGGGCAGAGCTAAAGGAGTTGTTGCTTAGTGTTAAAGGTATACTGATTAGGTTCCAGTCCTGGTTTAGTGGAGCTTGGAATTGCCATATATATTCACAGTTATAGATGTTGTTAGCAGGTGGGTTATTGTCTGAGTCTAAGCCTGTTATTGCATAACAGTCGTTGGTGTCGTTGTACCAACCGGTATAAGTGTCGTCTGGCTGACATTCATTGATGACTTCTTCCCAAATAGGTGTGCAGTAGTCGCAAGCAATACCCTGGTAGCCTAAGTGAGTGTTGTTGTTGCCATTGTTCCAAAGGTCTGAATTTAGGTTGGTTACTGCATAGCAGCTGTCATAGTCTGCATCGTATTCTGTCCTGTTTCTTTGCTGAAGCTGAGTGTCATTGATTAAGCAGCTGCCTTGATTTTCCCAAGCTGACCATGATGTGTAGGTTGGAGCAGGTGTACAGTAGTCGCATGTTTGGTTTATATGGCCAGGTCTTGCTTCTGGCAGGTCACAGTTGTTAGCGTCATAATAGTTCTTGAATTGATTGTCCGTGATGTCACAGGTTGACCAGGTGTCGTTTAGTACCCAGTCTGGAGTGCAAATAGTATCAACGATTGTTACATTAAATTTCTCAGTTGTGTTTGTTGCAATAATAGAGTTATAGATTGTATAGAAGAGCCAGGATGAATTAAGGTCTCCTGTTGCGTTGACTCTCCATGTGTGTTCACAGGTGTTGCCAGCTCTCATGTCTGGACATTGAGCTGGATTCTGATCTATGGTGTAGAATGGTGTTCCATTGTTCATTGGGATTACACCTTTTGCACTACCGCTTCTTCCAGCAGCCCAAAGAAGTGAATTAACTAATAATAAATCAGCTCCATCTGATGTTGTTGTCTCACCATAACGAAGATTTAGGCCAACAACTTTTCCACTATTAATCTCTTTTACTGCTGCTCCAATATATTCATTAGTCCAATCCATAACTCTGATTGCATTTGGAGTTATGCTAGAGGTCTGGAAATACCATCCACCATTGATATTATCTCCTCCATTCATAATTGGATGTCCAGGTTCGTAAACTGTTCCTTGGTATACAGTGCCGCTGGTATAGGAATTCTGTTGTAATATTGGATTATACTGGCCTGAGAGCCATTGTCCAGTAATGCCCCAGGTTGATAGGTGATGAGAAAATACAGTTACTACCACACCTCCGCTATTATTTACATATTCTGCTAATACGTTACCTAATGCAGTACTACTAGAATATGGATAGTTTGAATAGGTTAATACCACACTATAATTCTGTAATTGGATTAAAGTAGGTGTGCCATATTGCGCATTAAAAATAGCAACCGAATTTATATTTGAGCCACCTGCAGTTAATATTTTATTTCTTACTTCAGTGTCAACAGATGAGTCTGCGCTAACTATGAGAACATCTATTGGCTCAATAGACATTTCTTCTGGGTCTAATGTTACATCGATATCACCACATTCACCTGTTATACATCTTACTCCTGTTGAGACGTTGAAAAACTTGTTTTGATTAACATTTGTGGATTGTGTAGGATTAATTAAGTAAGGTTGTAAATGACCCCAATCAACTAACCAGTCAAAGTGACCATCGCCTTGGATGCCCTCATGGTCAACACATGCTGCTGTTAGTTTCCAGTCGCCTGAATCTTCTATTATGAAATCTGTGTTATCATATGTCCACCAGCCGTTCTGTTGGGTGGCGGTACTATCAAAGAAGATGTTGTTGTCCTGGATGTTTTTCAGGTTTAGGTTAGCAGAGACTATAGAACCATTAGGGGTTGTGCAGTTTACTCTTACCTGATCTAATATGTCATTGTATTGTATGTTGGAGCATGACTGCCAGCTACTGCCATCGTTGCATTCAAGTTGGTTAATCTGAGGCAAAATAGCTCCAAGGATTGTTATGCTTACTTTGTTGGTTTCAGTTCCGTTTAAGTAATTGGAGTAGGTTGTAGGGGTATAGATTGTGAAGAAGTCCCAAGTTGTGTTTTCTTCACCTGTTGGCATAATACTCCATGTACGATCGCATTCGTCATTTGCTTTCATGTCCTGGCATGTTGTAGGGTTTTGGTCTATTGTATAGAATGGCGTGCCATTGTTCATTGGGATTATACCTTTACCAAACTCATCAAGAGCTGCTAATAAGTCTATCCTTGGGAAACTTAATCCATTGTCAGGGTCAGTTATTGGAACGCCTGTGTTCTGTAGTGCTTCTTTTATCCTATCTGGACTGGCAGCAATTTGGTTGACTCCAGAAGGGTTACTGTATTGCGAGAGTAATGCTACTGCGCCTGCAACGTGAGGTGTTGCCATTGATGTGCCTGATTTATAGCCATAACCTCCATTGAGTATTGGAGCATATATACTGCTGCCTGGAGCTAAAACGTCAAGCAAGCTTCCAGTGTTAGAAAAGCCTGAGATGACATCAGCTTTTGTTGTTGAACCAACAGATATTGCGTTTGGTGAACAGCCAGGATAAGAGATGCCATTGCTATGATATTCGTTTCCGGATGCTATTGTTACAGCTATTCCTAAGTCATGGGCTGTGGTTATGGCAGTGTCCATCCATGTAGGGCAAGTGTTTGTATTATATTGCCCACCATCGCCAATGCTCATTGTTGTTGCAACAATGTTGTACTGGTCTTTGTGCTCATTGCACCAGTCAACGCCAGCTATCATTGCATCACCATTGCAACTGCCTCCAGAACTACATACTTTTAGAGCAAGTAATCTTGCGTTAGGGGCTACTCCAGTTAAAACACCGTTTGCTGCTACTATTCCAGCAACATGTGTTCCATGAGACTGGTCGTCCATTGGGTTAGTATCACTGTTATAGAAGTCATAGCCAGATGGAACTTTGGCGCATTGTCCATTCAAAAATTCACTTTGGGTGCAGCCTCCAAGGTCAGGGTGCGCGTAATCAATTCCTGTGTCAACAACGCATACTGTCTGCCCTTCACCAGTTATTCCCAATGAATGAAGGTCGTCTGCATTTATTAAAGGAACGCTTTCAGAAAGAACTATCCTTAACTCTTGGTTTTTGTAAACTGCTTCAACGTTAGGGTTATCCTTTAGTTTCTCTATTCCCTGTTCTGTTGCTTCTCCAGAGATTGCGTTTATTGTGTTGTATTTGTATTTTATGTCGAATTCTTCGGTTTCAAGGTTAGATAAAACAGTGTCCTGGTTTTCTTTTACTTTTGCTTTGATTTCTGGCATACTCTTTTGCGATGGTTCTTCATCTTTTAGTATGACTATTACAGAGACGGTGTCTTCTGTGTCAAGGTCTTCAATTATTTCAGTTTCTATTTTGTCACTTGCCTTATTTAGGTTTGGTTCTTCTGGTGCTGCAGATTCTGGGTCTAAAGCAGTGCTTACATTTCCACACTCACCGCCAATACATCTTACTCTGGTTGTGACATTGAAAAACTTGTTTTGCATAATGCTGATATTTTCTAGAGGTTCAATAAAATAGGATTCTAAATGACCCCAGTTAACTAACCTGTCAGCAGAACCGCTGTTTTGAGTGCTTTCATTGTCAGTGCAGATTGCTGTTAATTTCCAATCTCCTGAGTCTTCTATTAGTAAATCTGTGTTGTCATATGTCCACCAGCCGTTTTGCTGGGTGGCAGCATTGTTAAAGAATATGTTGCTGTCCTGGATGTTTTTCAGGCTTAGATTTGCAGATAGTATATAACCATCAGCATCTGTGCAGTTTACTCTTACTTGAGTTAGTGTGTCATTGTATTGTATGTTGGAGCATGACTGCCAGCTGCTGCCGTCATTGCATTCAAGCTGGTTGATTGCTGGTGGAGGATTGGTAAGAATTATTACTTTGACTGTTCTTGTTCGGTTTTCTATTAGATAAGCTGAGTAGTTTAATGGTGTATAGATAGTGAAGAAGTCCCAGGTTGTGTTGTCTTCACCAGTTGGCATAACATTCCATGTGTGCTCGCATACATCGCCTGCTATCATGTTGACGCATAATGCTGGGTTTTGGTTTGTTGTGTAGAAGGGTGTGCCATTGTTCATAGGGATTACTCCTTTGCCCATAGTTGCAGCCCATCTTACAGTTTCCTGAATCATATCTTTTATGTAAGCATTATAATTAGGAGAATCCTGATAATCCCAATTGAGTAGAACAATTCTCCCGGTTCCATATCCTTTGTCAACTATTAAAGGATTGTTTGGGTAAGAATTATGGTTTACAGTGACTACGGTTTCTGCATCAGGATCGTTTATGCCTCTTAAGTCTCGCATATAGTCTACTGGATTTGCCCCAACAGGGATGTTGGCCCAATCAATTTCAGTGGCAAGGTAGTGGTTTGGGAGAAGGATGTTTACACTTTGAGAGCCGCTAGTACCTGAACCTGATAATGTACCTGATATTGCGCCCCAGTTAGTGACAGGAATCTCATTGCTTGTCCATTCACCTACCCAGCCTCCGCCGTTCTGGATAAAGTTTAGCACATCTGCCTGGTTTAGGTTTGAATTACGAACATTTATCAGCACATCATAATTTTCAAGCGTTGCAGAATTATAAGTGCTTACCTGAGTGGCGTTTATGTCTAAAGCTTCATTAAGCACACTTGTAATCCCATTATGATTATAGACAGCAACTCTGATTGGACCTTGCGGGTCTAAAGCAGATTCAATACTGCCGCATTCTCCGCCAATACAGCTTACGCCAGTTGTGACACTGAAAGGTATGCTTTGCTTAACACTAAGGTTATTGCCAATAGGTTGAGCCATGTAAGAGCTTAAATGTCCCCAGTCAACTAACCATTGAATTATTTTATTGTCTTGTTTTATTCCGTCAACGCCTCCGTTGTCTGTACAGCTTACAGAGAGTTTCCAGTAGCCTGAGTCTTGGATAGTGATATCAGCATTGTCATAAGTCCACCAATCACCGTTCTGGACAGAAGAGCTGTTAAAGAATATGTTGTTGTCTGGAATATTTTCCAGTTTTGCATTAACGTTGGTGACAGTACCGTCAGAGTCTGTGCAATTGACTCTTACTCTTGTTAATAGGTCATTGTAGATGATGTTTGAACAGTCTTGCCAGATTGAATTGTTTTCCTGACATTCAACAGATGAAATAATAGGCAGATTGTTGCCGATTATTGTTATATTTATTTTATCAGTTTGTTTTTCTTCAATGTGGTTAGTGTATTGTGAATTATAGATTGTGAAGAATGTCCAGTTGGTTAGATGCTCACCTGTGGCGTTCACTCTCCAAGTGTGTTCACAAGTGTCGTTTTCCTGCATGTTGTAGCAGCTTGCTGGGTTTTGGTCTATTGTGTAGAAAGGTGTTCCATTGTTCATAGGGATGACTCCTTTCCACATGCCACTATAATAAGGAGGGTAGAATGTGACAGCTTCGCCTTTGTGTAGGTCAGGAGCATCGTTTTCTATTAATAAATAGTAGTTGTTTGTTGAGCCATGGTTTATTCCTGCTTGATTTCCCGGAGCATAGGAGCTGCTTGATTGGTTGTATTGAATCTTTATTTTTCCATCTTCATATAAGATTATTTCATAATTGAAGTTACCGATTCCACTATAATAATCAAGGTTTTTGTATTCAATAACCATCCTCTTAGGATTGTCATAATTCTTATAGAATACCTGAGTGTTAGACCTTACATACATGTCTCTGTTAAGAGGAGCAATTACTTTATAGCTGTTTGAAGGCAAACTTATAGATGTGCTGCCAGCTCCACTATTTGTGAGATGTATCCTCCCATTGGATGATACATAGGCGTTGGTGTAATTTATTCCGTAAAATTGGAATGTGAAGTTAATGGGCGCAGTTTGATAACTGTCATCAGCTGATTGGCCAATGTCCCATAAAGGTATTCCTTCACCATTGGTTATGATTTCTTCCCATTCGAAAGGGTCGCCTCCTTCTTCTGTTGAGTTTAGGGCTGTGTAATTGAATCCGTCTGGACCGTAAGGATCTAAGATTGATGTTATATTACCGCATTCTCCTCCTACGCATCTTACACCAGAGCTGAAGTTAAATAAATGGCTTCTGGATACTGGTATGTTGGTTGAGGGGGTTATTAAGTATGGCTCAAGCCTGCCAAACCTTTTGACAATGTAATAATATGCGGATGTGTTGAAAGAGTTTCCGCTTAAGTCAGTGGATTGAATATAAAGTTCCACGGTGCCGGGAGTATTCTTTTGAGGAATTGTTCCTGAGCTGGAGTTGCCAACGACTGTCATTGCCACTGGATTGAATGAGCCTGCATCGAACTGATAGTATAAGGTTGCAGCTGCTAATCCTACATTGTCCTGAAAGTTTGCATTGATTGTTATGCTTTCATTTACATCTGCAAATTGTGGAACAGTGATGCCTGCTAATGTGGGACTTTCTCCGTCTATGATGAATTTGTTTATATTGCTTTTTCTTCTTCCAGAGCTGTCGGTTACAGCTATATAGAAAGAGACTCTTGATGTGTTTTCATTTCCAGGGATTGCTGCAGAGTAGATGTCACCTGTGTTCTGCATGGTAAGGTTGTTCCATGCTGAAGTGTTGTAACGATAGAATAATCTAGCTTCAGTTATGTTAACAAATTCAGAGGTTATGTTTGCTGAGACTGTTACGTCTGTATTTACATTTGGATATTGAGGGCTTATGGTGATATCATTGAATGTTGGTGGTGGCTGCTGACTGAAATCAACTGTTGTTGTTTCTCCAAGTATAATGTTTAAAGGAGTGTTTCTGCCGTAACTTGTATAGTCGTTATTAACCCATATATACCAGTTGCCTGTGTCTATGTTTAGTGTGTGAGCTCCCTGAGTTAACCAAGGCATAAGGTAGCTGCCATTTTCATCTCCAGTGTAACGAGGGGCTTCATAGTATTCTAAGTAAAGGATAGGGTTTGGCATGCCTGTTCCATTGAGGTATGTAACAGTACCGCTGATACTTGATGATTGGGCAAGGGTAATATTAAGTAAATTTCTCTGGCCTGGAACTATAGTAAATGATGTTGAAGCTTCTCTTAGGTTAAGGTCGTGTAATGCTGTGACTCTTATGCTTGCTGTGCCTGAACCTAATCCTCTCATTGCATAGGTTCCATTAGTATTAGTGTATGAAGAAGAGCTGTAGTTGTAATTATCCTGGATTGCGTAGACTATTGCGTTGACTACTGGATTACCAGTGGGATCTTTTATCACTCCTGTCAGGTCTCCACTCATAAATTCTGAAACGTCTATGGAAAGTTTAAGACTGTTGTTTTCATCGTAGATGTTGATTGTTTCAGCGTCAAAGAAGAATGGCGTTATTAACACAAATTCCTGTGACGGTGCTTCTGGTGGAGGATAGTCTGGTATAGGTGTGTCGTTGATAACAAAATCTTCAGGAGGTGTTAAAGAACTTTCCAGTAGAGTGACAGAATCTGTTACTAAATAGGGGTCCACGAAATTAGCTGAATAAAGGCTGGTTTCAGATAATGAGATAATTTCATACCTATAAGTGCCGTCTGTGTCATTTTCGTCTGGATATGTTTCTCTAACCTCTTTATCTTCTAAGGCAAGAGAGTCATTTCCAACATGATAAATGAATGAAAGGATGTATGTTTTTATTTCTGGCTCATCTAAGTCTCCTACATCTCTCACTTCGGCTGAAGAGAATGCTGTAAGCTCAGCATTTAAGTGCGTAACAGAGACTGCATTGAAAGGAAGTTGGTTGTCTCTCATTACAGATGTTGCTGTTGACCTGTAATCATTCCTATAGGTGCATCCCATGATACAACTAGGACTGGCGTTCCATTTGGGGCAGGCGCTGTTTTTGTCGCAGTTGTCACAAGGGGCATAGGCAGGTGTAAAGTTTTGGTTATAAGGCACATATTCGTCTCCTAAGCCAAAGGCATGGCCCATTTCGTGCAGGTTGATAGCAGGGTTGTTCCTGGCTTTAACAATGAGGTCTCCACCTGTTGTGCATCTTGGCCCACTTCTGTAACCGGTCCAGTCTGTTGAATCAATTAAGGTGATTACTGTGTCCCTGTTTTTACATTCGCTTGCTAATGCTTTGGCCTTTGCTTTGTTACAGCACCAGTATGAGCTTGCCCAGGCAGGTAATCCAGAACAGTTTTGATGGCAGTTTAAGCCTGCATCGTCTAATTTGTTTACTTTCCAAACATTGAACTTGTTTTTGCTAGCGCTGAAAGGGGCGGCATTGCCGATTGCGTTCCAGTTGCTTGTTACTGCTGCTGCAAAGGTTGTGTCAAATTCTGCTTCATCAAATTCTGCAGGGACAAAGACTATATCGTATCTTGCAGCATTCCCGCTTCCAAATACTAATTGGCATGTTTTGTTGATTTTGATTTTGATTTCATCCATGTTTTCATAATTGTTATAGCTTGGCCAGCATGCTGCGCCAGCGCAGGCTCTTCCAACGATTCTCACATTGTATTCATCATCTGCATCTGTTGGAGGTTTAGGGACGGTGATGCCTTTTTGAAATTTCTTAGTTCCTGTAGTAACATAATAAGATGCCTGGCCTAATAGTTTCCAGTTTTGAGAGTCGTATTTTCCGTATATTCTAAAGTAGTACCATGGGCAGTATAGGTTTGCATAGTAGGTTATATTGAGTGTTTGACTTTTGTCTGGATATGAAGAGTCAGGACCTTTCAAGTCTAAAGTGGTTATATAACCCTGGATTGATGCATAGATTCCTATTGGCTCTACCTGGCCTTCAGCTTTTTCTACTCTGTTAAGGAAATTTGAGAGGTCTTCAAGCTTTTCTTTGGTGTTTAGCTCAGAGGAATGTAGAACTGTTCTTACGTATGGCTTTGTGTTGCCTTCAAAGACTTCACCTTCTATTGTGGATGCTTCCTGGTAGACTTTTTGAAATTCTGGAGAGGTTAGTTCGGTGTATTTATTTGAGATTAGGTTGAGATCATCAACTACTGGTGTTTCTTCAGAGTTAACTTCTATACGTGATATAGGGATTGCGTTAACATTGTAAGGAGTTGGAACAGGGTCATAAATTCCGCCTTTTGACCTGCTGTACCAACATTGATAGTTTTCGCCAACAGAGATTATGCCTACTATGGATTTTACATTGAGAGTTTGCATAACTTTGAAAGTGTCTGCATTGTTATCATAGTCTAAGATAATATTTGAGGGCTTGAAGTGAATATCAAATTCTTCAACTTCTAATGCTTGTTTTACAGCGGTTATTGACCTGCTGATTAAGTCTAATTGGTTTTCATAGCTTAATGAGTTGATGTCTTGATTGTCCCAGCCACTGATTCCTATTTCATGGCCTCGGGCATTGAAGTCTTTTATAATGTCTGGATGGTTGGATGCGAACTCGCCTGTTACAAAGATGGTTAGTGTCCAGCCTTTTTCTTCTACTATGTCCAGAACTTTGTAGACATGAACTTCATCGCCTTCTTTTTCGATGTCAAGCATTAGATTTACCATTACGGGTTTAAAGAGGTCGTCTGGTAAGGGATCAGAATATGGTATGGAGGATATGGAAGGTGTATTTGGGGGTTCTATTCCAAAGTATGAAAAGGATGGCATGTCTTCAGAAGCAACTTGCTCGCAGTTAAGGTCAGCTTCTGAGTTAACGGCGTTTTCTGCGCCAGTAAGGCTTGTTACTCCTATTATTATTAAGAGTAAAAATATTAAGCCTATTAGTTTATCACACTTTTTTTTGTTTTCTATTTGATATCACTTAGTTTTTGTTTTAATAATGATTTAGCTTCCCATCTGAATGTCTGAAACGGGAATGGATGTTACAAGACTGCTAAGGTCATCGTAGATGTCAACTCTTTCAGCATTATCAAAGTAAGGGACTAATAATACAAAGTCTATAGGATATGTTGAGAGGGATTCAGTTTCTTGGATAGGTGTTCCGTTTTCAACAAAACTTTGAGGAGGTGTTATTGCTGGTTCTTCTCCTGAAAGGGATGTTTCTATTAAAGAAGGGTCTCTGAAGTTTGCTGAGTGGAGTATTTGGTTATCTAAGGAGATTATAGTATAACTGTAGGTTCCATCTTCATAGTTTTGGTCAGGATAGCCTTGCCTGGCTTCTTTTGTGAAGAGTTCGATGGTTTTGTCTTCGTTGTATGCTAGGTCTAAGACATAGATTTTAGATGTTTTTTCTTCTAAAGGAGATTCTTTGTTTTCGAGAATAAGTGTGTCTTGTTGAAGAGATTCAGTTGGCCTTTTCTCACAGGAGGAGAGAGTAGAAATGCTGAGCATTGAGAATGCTATAGTATAAAATAACCAGTTTCTATTATACAACTTTTTTTACCCCCCAAAAATTGAATCAATTTTATATAGAAGAAATATGAGTTTAAATAGTTTTCTATGCTAAAGTATTGAAGAATTAATGTGTTAGTTATGGGTGTTACCGTCGGAATTAGTGGAAGTTAGGAGAGATGGTATTATAAAGGTATTTAAACGTTTTTAAATTCGTAAAGAAGAATAGATATAAATATAGTTTTAGATTCTATTTTATAATATGCAAGTTCCATGCATTAAGTGCAAAGGCTCTGATCCTATGAAGAATTGCGGCAGAACTTACTGCCCGATTTATGCAAAGGCTTCTAGTATGTTTAAGGTTAAGGAGAAAATAGGGAAAGATAATTTTCAGAGCAGTTCTAATACGCCGTTTGTTGGCAGATATGGTTATCCTAATATTAATGTTGGTACACTATCTCCTCCTGAGAAGGTTGATGATGACTGGTTGTATGATGCGCCGAGTCATTGGGCTGCTAATGATTTTCAGATTCAGCAGATTATTGGTTATAGAGGAGCGTTGATTAATTCAAGGTTTAAAACTAATGTGAAGAAGTCTTCTAAGTTTCTGGAGATTAACCAGGAGCTTGCAATGGCTTCTAAGCCTGCTGAGGTTGAGATTAATCTGAAGGATAAGCCGAAGTTTAGAGTGAAGCTTGATGCTTTTAATCTTCCTATGGGGCCTAATGCTCAGCTTGAGAGGTTAAGGTTAGGGGAGAATCCTAAGATTCCTTCTAAAGTTGATAAGGTTGTTTCTGATTATGATTTGAAGGCTGGGGAAGGGTTAAAGATTTTGTATGAGAAAGGGTTTGATGAGAATGCGCTTTCTAAATTATTGTCTGTTGGTAATCTTGGGCTGAAGAAGGGAAGGAAGCTTGTGCCTACCAGATGGAGCATTACTGCTACTGATTCTAATTTAGGGAATGATGTTGTTAAGGAGGTTAAGCAGTTTAACGAGGGAGATTATTTGGCTTTTTTTGGTTCGTATATTGGGAATTATTATTTGATTTTGTGTTTTCCCGAGCCGTGGAGTTATGAGTTGTTTGAGACTTATATGCCTAATGCAGAGTTTAATGTTAGCGATAAGATTGAGTTTATGACAGATTATGAACCTTATAGGGGAAGGAAGAAGTATGCTGAGAATTGTGCGGGTGGGTTTTATTCGGTTAGATTGGCTATTCTTGAGAAATTAAAGAAGATGAAGAGGCAATGTTCAGTCTTAGCTTTGAGGTTTATTACAGGTGAATACTTTGCTCCGCTTGGTGTGTGGGTAACAAGGTTTGCGGCTAGGAAGGCGTTGGAGGGTAAGGGTATTGAGTTTGGTTCTAAGGAGTTGATGTTGGATTATGCAAGGTTATTGGTTAAGAGAAAGTTTGGATATGATGCTGATAATTTGCTGAGAGAGAGTGTTATGCTGAAGGAGATGAGAGAGCAGAGCAAGCTGAGCAGGTTTTTCTAAACTTTCCTAATAAAACTTAAGAATGCTGTGTGGGCTATCATATCACTTCTTGGCCTTACTTTCTTGCCGTCTATGTGCCATTCCCTTTCTAAGGCTTCCAGGGTTTTTATGTAAGTGAATTCTTTTCTTGCTTTGATTGAGTCTATTGTTTCCATTACGGATGTTATACAGGGTGAGTAGGTTACAAGGAAGCCGCCTATTTTTAAGGCGTCTGTTATGTTGTCTAATGCTTTCCAGGGTTCGGGTAGGTCAAGAATGATTACGTCTATATTTTTTTCTGTGACTTTGGAGGTGTAGATGTCTTTGTTTTTTTGCTTGATATTTTTTATGCCTAATGATTCTATGTTGTTTTTTACAAGGTCATGGAAGTCTTTTCTGATTTCATAGGTTATTACTTCTTTTGCAATGTTTGCAAGGAAGCATGCTAGTGCGCCGGAGCCTGAGCCTGCGTCAATGATTTTGGAGGTTTTTCCTATGCCGGTTTCTCCGATGATGATTCCTATGTCTTTTGGCATGATGATTTGGGCACCGCGCTTGATTTTGCTGTAGATGTCTATGAAGGAGGGGTTGAAGATTTTGAAGTCTATGCCTTTGTTTGAGGTTAGTATAGTTCCTTCTTTTGCTTTTTTGAGGTCTTCTTTTTTTATGAAACCATACTGGGTGTGGTAGTCTGCATTAAGGTCTTTTACAAAGAATCTTTTTCCTGAGTCTGTGATTAAGAGTTTTTTTATCATTGTGTTAGTTTGGAAGCTATTTGCAATAGTTTCCCCTCCTCAAGGTGGTTTGTTGTGAGCATCATGCCGATGGGCATTTTGTCTTTTGAGCCAATATTAATACTTATGTGGGGCAGGCCTGCAAGGTTAGGGCCGACTGTCATTGTGTCCATCATATAATTTTGCAAGGGTGTGAGCTTTTCCAGGTCTTTGAATTTGGGAGCTGTGATTGGCATTGTGGGTGTTATGAGGCAGTCATATTTTTTGAATGCTTTTTTGTATTCCTGAATGATTTGTGTTCTTATTTTCGTTGCCTTGATGTAGTATGCGTCCCTGAAGCCTGCCATTCTGGCGAATGTGCCTATGATGATTCTTCGCTTTGTTTCTTTGGTGAAGTTAGCGCTTCTTACTTTTGAGAAGTATTGATTAAAGTTTCCTTCAAGCTTTTCATTAGCACCGTATCTCATCCCTGAATATTTTGCAAGGTTTGTTGAAGCTTCTGAGAGTGCAATGATGTAGTATGTTGGGAGAGAATATTTTGAGGTTAATAGCAGAGAGGTTTTTTCTGTTTTTGCGCCTTGCTTTTCTAAACTTTGAATGGATTTCATGATATTTTCTTTTATTGTGTTGTCAACTCCCTGCCCGAGGGATTCTTTTATGATACCTATTTTTAATCCTTTTAAGGGTTTGGTTAAAGATAATTTGTAGTCTTCAGAGGGCTTGTTTATTGAAGTTGAGTCTCTTTTGTCATAGCCAGATAGTACGTTTAGCATTAGTGCCTGCTCTTCTATTGTTTTTGCCATTGCTCCTATTTTGTCTAGGCTGTTTGCATAGTCAATGAGGCCATATCTTGATACTCTTCCATAGGTTGGGCAGAGGCCTGTGACACCACAGAAGGATGCTGGGCATTCTATGCTGCCGCCGGTTGATTCTGCGATTGCAATGTGAGGGAAGCTTGCTTTTTGAGTTATTCCAGCACTGCCGCCTGAAGAGCCTCCACAGCTTCTTTGCTTGTCGAAAGGGTTTAGAGGAGTTTTCATTCCTAAACCTATGTTGGCGGAGAAACTGCCAAATCCAAACTCGTCCTGAGCAGTTTTTCCTATTATGATGGCTCCTTCTTTTTTTATTCGCTCAATGACGTCAGCATCAAATACTGGCTTATAGCCTGAGAGAATCTTAGAGCCTGCCCTACTTTCAACATCTTTTACACAGATGCAGTCTTTTACAGAGACAGGAAGGCCTGCTAATTTTCCTTTTGGCTCTTTTTTTATTTGTTTTGCCTGTTGTATTGCTAAGTCTTCTGAGATAACATTGAAGTAATTGTATTCCTTGTTGAGCTTTTTGCATTCTTCGATTACTTTTTTTGTGTGTTCAACTACATCAATCTCTTTGTTTTTTACTTTTTGGATAAATTCAAGGCTGTTCATGTTAATTATTCATATCAAGAAGGTGCAGATATAAAAAGATAATGTTTTATATTCAAATCTCCAACAGATTCAGCCCAATCTCTTCGCTATGTTTTCTGTCGATTCTTTCATTCCAAGGCGTAAGAATTACTTCAAGCGTTGCAGACACAACACCTTCTTTTAAATGTCCTGCGTAGGTCTGCATCTTATCATCCGCAAGCACAACATGAACATGAAGAAACAATTCTTCCTCAACAAAAGCAATGTTTCCTGTTAAAGAGCATACCTCAAGCTGCTCATCAAATGTTTTAGAGGAATATTCTTTATTATTAAGGTTATAGTGTGCAAGCTCAGCTTTGCTTATTGCTCCTATCGCAAACAAGTAACCTGAGTTAATATTATTCTCTTTGCAGAATTTTATTAATGTTTCAATTATCTTTTCACCCTTCTTTAATCTTATAAGAAATTTGTTGTTTATCTTTCGGGATTCCATAAGAAAAAGGTTAATAATAAACTATATTAATAATTTGTGCTTTAGAGTCAATGCAAAGAATGTATAGAATATTCTATTGGCTCTCCATTCATCCATCTGGTTATCTTACCTCGAGCAGCATCCTCTATTTTTTCCATTAATCTTTCTTCATATTTCCAAGCAGGAGAACTGTTACAGTCTGGAAAGCTTGTCCATAAAACCCCTGCCATTGTATTTGTAACAGGTTTCCCTTCAACAAAAGGAACATTATATGATTCTAAACATTCTTTCTGTTCATCTGAAACACCATTTCTGTTTAAGTAGCCAGCATATTCCTGTATTAACCTGCATTTATCTTCATCAAACTTAGATGAATGTCCATTACGTGTAAATTTATCATGAATTTCTATTACAATTACATCAATATATTCCTGGCTTCTGCTTCCTTTCTCAAGAATAAACTTTCCTACATAGAAATCAATACATTGTCTCAAATCCAATTCTTCCAGAGAAGCCGATTCAACAAACATAGTTTCCTCAGCTCTGGTTTCCAAATCTTTTGTTGGAGATTCCATTTTCCTCTATTTATAAACAACCTAAACTACCTTATATACATTTTCTACAAAAAAACGTTTTTTTGGTTTAAACGAGAAAGTTTATATATTTCAATAATACTCTTTTTGCATGAAAGAGGTTATCAAAGAGCTTGCAAATGAGTTTAACCTAAAAAGCAAGCACACACTTATACTTAATACATTATACGACGGTGATCTTCCTGCTCCGGAAATCTGCAGGAGAACTGAGATTCCTATTGGAAGGATTTATGATTTTCTTAATGAACTGTTGTCTTATGATCTGATTGAGAAGGTTTCAGGAAAGCCTGCGTTGTATAGCATGGCAAACCCAAGTGAGAAAATCACAAACTTTCTAAAACATAAGTTTGATAGGCTTGTTGAAAAAGAGAACAGAATTCTTGATCTTATGCAAAGAAAACAGTCAATTGAAAGCATGGAAACTATTCATAGTGGAGATGAGTTTACCTTTAAACAGATACAGCTTTTGTCTGAGTGTAAGGGAATAAGGACTGTTGTAAGGCATGGCTCTATACCTTTCCCAATTTATCCTTCTAATAGCGTAGATTTCCAGAAAGCTAGGGATGTTATTGTGAAGAACCGACCAACATTGGCGCATACAACGCATGAAATGACTTTTATGATATATAAAGCGTATAAGGATGCTTATAAGAAAGGGAAACGGTTTAGTGCAATTATTGAAAAGAGTGCTCTTGATTTTAATCTTAATATTATTAAGACAAAGTTAGGTGAACCTTTTCTTGAGAAGATGGTTGAAGGCATTAAGGAGAAGATTAAGAAGTATAATCTGAAGATTTATGTTGTTGAAGAATATGTTCCAATGCATATTTTTATTACAGAGAAAAAGGTGATGCTTTCTATTATTCATCTTGGCATTACAACAGGAGTCCTTATACAGAGTGAGGAAGTTGTGAGCCTTTACAAAGATTTTTATGATGATTTGGTGGAAAGGTCTAAGCTTATTGAGGAGTGTATATAATGACTTCTTCGATTTTACTTCACACCTGTTGCGCGCCATGCTCAACCCATGTAATAACTGAGCTGAAGAAGAATTACACTGTAACCTTGTTCTTCTATAATCCTAATGTTCATCCTGAAGAAGAATACAATAAGAGGTTAGAAGAAACTAAAAAGATTGCTAATGCTTTGGAAGCTCCTTTAATCGAAGGAAACTATGATCCTAAAAGCTGGTTCAACACAGTCAAAAGCCATGAAAAAGCCAAAGAAGGCGGAGAAAGATGCAAACTCTGCTTCAAACTAAGACTAGAAAAAACAGTAAAACTTGCAAAAGAAAAACCTTTTGATTTCTTTACAACCACATTAACAGTAAGCCCTTATAAGAACGCAGAAATCATTAGCCAAATTGGCAGAGAACTTGAAAAAAAACATAACATTAAATTCCTTTCATCAAACTTCAAGAAGAAAGACGGTTACAATAAAAGCATCCAGCTAAGCAGAAAACACAATCTTTACAGGCAGCACTACTGCGGCTGCATCTATTCTAAATAACCTTAGGTCCTTTAAAATAGCCGTCTTTCTTATGTCCCGCATTAGCCAACGCCTCCCCCTGGCTCAAAGAACCCTCAGCAACATCCTCTCTCATAACATTCTTAATTTCAACAGGCTGCAAGCTCGGCTTTGTATTACCTGTATCAACCTCATCAATCTCAGAAAAAGTATTCAAAATCTCTTTCAACTGCGGCTGAAACTCCTTCAACTCTTCCTTTGTAAGCTTCAGCCTTGCAACCTCAGCAACATGCTCTATCAACTCTTTATCAACCTTCATAAAGCCTGTTTAAGGAAAAGATTTAATAAAACTTTTGATTTCTCCTAGAAAATGATCCAAAAAATCAAAGATCTTCTTCAAATAAAAGACCACATAGATGAAATAGCAAAAGCCATAGAAAGCAACAAAGAATCCATCACCTCATTAACCAATTCCATCACCAATCTAAAATCAGAATCCTCAGAACTCAAAGAAAAGCTCAGCAATGCAATCGAAGACCAGGCCGCATTCATCTCAAACTTTAAAGAAAGCTCAGAAACCATTGAAGAACTCAAAGAAAAATTTGAAAATGAAATCAGCGACTTCAGGCTCATCAAAAACCAACTGCCAGAGAAAATCTTTGACCAACTGAAAGAAGAATTAGAGCCTCACATTGAAAGCCTAAGAACCAATGTAAAAACCTTCAACGAACTCAAGTCTGAACTGACCAAAACCTCTGAAGAAGTCAATGACTTAAACTCTGAATTAACCAAGTTTATTAATATAAGCAATAATATTAAGGCAGAAGACTTTGAGCTCGCAAAACACACAAAAACTTTAGAAAAGAACGACAAAGAAAAGCTGGAATTAGTAAGAGAAAACGAACAGCTCAAAACCTTAATCGCAAGAGAACGGAGGAGAAGATAAGCTTACCACTTTTCACCAGGTTCATGTTCTTCTTCATGCTCACCGGAAGCAATTCTTTCTATGTTTTCTAATCTCTGATTGATGTTATCTAAATTAGCTTTTATCACATCAAGCTTGGTAGACAATATCTCCATATCCTTTGAAATCATTGTCTCCTGTTGTATAGCTACAGGCTGCTGCATTGGTTGCTGAAATGATGATTGCGGTTGGGCTGAGAGTTCTGGAGGCTGAGGAGAGAAAGATGATGGCTGCTGCGGAGAAAGGGGTGGAGCGCCAAATTCTGGCTTGCCTAATCCTGTTGTATCCCTTGTTAAGTCAGGCCCTTCAGCTAAATCTGGTAACTCTCCTAAGTCAGGCTCTTTTTTCCAGAATGCTAACCTATCTAAAATACCCATTATTGTTCACCTCTTTTTGATAATTCTGTTTTAGCTGATGATTGTTAAGCTTTTGCAAGAGTCTTTTCAATTGCAGGCTTAACCAATGAAAGCGGCACTGATTTCATAAGCTTAAATACTATTGTTTCAGGATAGATAAATATGTTTCCTTTTTTGTAGCTTTCCAGGAGGTATAATACATTGCCTTGCCCAATGATATAATTGCTGAAAATCATGCTGAAGAGAGCAGCCCTATACTCTATGTCATTAGAAGTTCTTAATTCAGTTAATACTTCATTTTTTGTAAGCTCCTCATTTTCCACCATAAAACTCTCTTGATTTATGTTTGATATTGTTTCAATATCTATGAGAAGGAGCTTATAGCTTGAGCCAAGAACTTTTGGATAATCATCATCAGCTAGATATGTTGAATATTGATCAAGTTGTTCTTCTGTGAGGATTTGAGGCGGTTCCTGCATGACAAATCCTGTCAGTGCTTTGTCATTGTCCTCTAACAAAAGAAGGTTAGAATTCTTGCCAAAGTTGTCTTTCATGTCCATTACATCTTTGTAGATGAAAAAGCTGAGGATTAGCATGATTATGATCATAGACAAATTTAAAAAAAAATAGATTTTGAATAGTTTTTTTATTAGTAGTATTATGGATGTTGCTCCGAATAGTATAAAGAACGATAGAATGATTATTGTGATTGCTTCCATTTAGTTCAAACCTCTTTTTTTATTTATTTAGCAGCAAGCTTTATATCTTTTGCCTTTACTGTTTTTCTTCCTGCATGCATTGCAAACCTTATAGCACTTGTTGCTATGTCTTCTGCGATGTCTTCTAATACTTCTTTTAAAGCAGTCTTTGCCTTGTCAGATACTCTTTTTGCACCGCATGTTTTTAATATTTTTTCCATAGCGGCCAGTGGTAAAATTCTTTTTGACATTTAAAAACCCCCAAGATTATCTTTTTCTCATAAAGAACAACTTGTATTTATATTTTCTGCCTATTGTTCTTAGAAATGAGTTTAATTCAACCTCTATAGCCTTAAAATCCCTAAAACCTTGCTCTTTTCTCTTAAACTCATTGCTATGGTGGTAGTTTCTATTATTTTTAGAGGTGAATTTATGTTGTTTGTGTAATAACTCATGGTACATGATGTAGTCTAAAAGACGTTCTGATGATTCTAAGAAAATTTTGCTGATTATTACTGTGTCTGTGCCGTATTCGTAAGATCCCAGCTTTCTCCTTGAATGGTTTCCGAACATGAGATTGGGTTGTTCCATGATGTTGTTGAAGTATTCCTCATTTATTCTATTGAAAGATGCTTCAAGGATTGGATGAGATTTGGTTTTCGGAGCTGCAAGGTGAATGTTTCTCATGAAACTATTGTATAAGTCAATGTTAAGGGTTGTCTTTTTATGTTTAAAGATTTTTAAGAGAAGTTCTTGCATAAGGCCTATTTGTATATCCTCATTGATATTAACCCAGTTTTTGCTTAAGTTGAGCTCAATCCTACTGTTTATTTTCTTTATGTTAGCGTTGTAAGACTTAAATTTACCAGAGTAGTTTAGTGAGAAACTGTAAATTGTTTCCTTTTCGGGATAAAGAAGGTTAAATGCCTGTTCTGGAAGATTCATTTTAATAAATGTTTTAATATAAGCTATAAAAATATTTGTATAGAAAGAAAGTTTTATATAGGACTTCTTTTATTAACTCCTATATAACTCAATTAAATAATACTATATAAGAGGTGTTTATCAATGAAAAATAAAAAGGGACAAGGTCTTTCTTTGAATACGATTATTATAGCAGCAATTGCGTTATTAGTTCTGGTTGTTCTTGTGATGATATTTACAGGAAGAATGAGCGTGTTTACTGGCGGAGTTGGTAGTTGCGTGAATCAGGGTGGTAACTGCGATACAGATAGTTGTCCTACGAATTCAATAGAAATAACTGCAAAATGTGATAATAATAAGAAATGTTGTGTTTCGAGACCATAACCTTTATTTTTAATACTTTTTTTTATTTAAAATGACTACAAAGAAAGCTCAAGGAATGTCTATGACAACAATTGTCATCGCTGCAATTGCCTTGCTTGTGCTTGTTGTTCTTATTATGATATTTACAGGCAGGATAGGAGGATTTACTAAAGATCTTGATAGTTGTGCTGCTCAGGCAGGATTCTGTTATAATAGCGATCAAAATCCAATATGTGGCTCAAATATAGTAGATGCAAGTGGAGATGGCAAACTCACAGAAGGTGTAGATTTTATAGTAACATATCCTAAAAAAGGTGAATCCGTAAAAGGTTGTGCTATAGACCAGATCTGCTGCCATGCTCTAATACCATAAACTAACCTTCTAAATCCAACCAAAACCTTTTTAACCTATCTTCTAAATCCAGGTTCTATGCAAATATTTGATAAAAAAAACCTTACATTTGTAATGGAGCCTTATGAGATAGTTGTTAATCTATTTAAGGAAAGCAGTTCTCATTCTTTTAACAGTGTTGGTATAAGACTGTTTAGGATAAGGATGATGGGATTATTTATGCTGCTTGTTGTGTTTAAGGTTATTACAGGCAATCTGCGGGTTGTGCCACAGATTATTAATATTCTATTAGTAGGCTTATTAGGTATAATCTTAATAGAGGCTTTGATAAGGCTATTTAACTGCTATAGCTCAATGATTGAAAAGAACGCTTTTAAGGGGATTCTTAAGTTTATGTTAATATTTATAGCCCTTATTGTGGTATTAGGGGTATTTTAAATGTTAGCAAAAGTACTTGGAGCATTAGATTTGTTGGTGACTTTGATTATCATATTTGCTCCGTTATTCCCTAAGAACCTCATCTTCTATGGAGCCTTTTACTTAATAGCAAAAGGACTCATGTTTGTACTAACAAGCAGAGACTTTGCAAGCTATCTTGACATCATCTGCGGTATCTATGTCATCTTCCTTGCATTCAACCTATCCAATCCAATAATAACCATCTTAGCAGTATTATTCCTTGGCCAGAAGGTTGTGTTTAGCTTGCTTTGAAGTTATTTCCCAAACCTTCTCTCTCTTTTAGAGAATTCTTCAATGGCTATTTCTAGGTCTTCTTTCTCAAACTCTGGCCACATCTTTTCAAGGAAGCACCATTCGCTGTAATGAGACTGCCATACAAGGAAATTGGAGGTTCTTTTTTCACCGCCAGTTCTTATGATTAAGTCTGGCTCATGGTCAAAGTAAAGGTTTTTTGAGAAGGTTTCTTCATTTATTTGGTCTATGTCAAGCTTGCCTTCTTTGACCTGTTTAGCGAGCTTAATAGTTGCATCCATTACCTCAGCTCTGCCGCCATAAGCCATTGCAAAGTTGATTTGATAATCGTTATAATCTTTGGTCATGGCCATTAAAGAGCTTATTTTTTCCTGGATATCTTTAGGGAACATGTAGAGCCTGCCAATGAAGTTGATTTTGATTTTGTGCTTATGTATTCTTTCATCATCTTTGAATCTGTCAAACTCTTTCCTGAAGATGTTCATAAGATAATCAAACTCGATTTTAGGCCTGTTAAAGTTTTCAACTGAGAATGAGTATAAGGTTAATTCTTTTATATCCAATTCTCTGCACCAGTCAAGTAGCTTCTCAACCTTTTTTGCGCCCCATTCATGGCCTTTCCAGGGTTTCATCATTAATCTCTTGCTGAATCTTCTATTACCATCCATGATGATAGCGATATGCCTTGGGACTTTTTCTGTTTCGCTCATTTTATGATTAAATAATTGCTTTTATTTAAATATTTTTCTTATGGTTAAAAAGTTTACTAATTTGGGCAATTTTTTTATATTCTACACTGTTTTTAGTGAATATGAACATTTTGAAAGGGATAAAGATAGTTGATTTGGGATTGTATTTAACCAAAGAAAGGATTTTGGTAATTGGAGATGTGCATATAGGGTTTGAAGAGGCGCTTAATAAGCAGGGCTTAATGGTGCCAAGGTTTCAGTTTGATGAGTTAATTAAAAGGCTGAAGGGTATTCTTAAGGAAGTAAAGCCTGAGATTATTATTATTAATGGGGATGTTAAGCATGAGTTTGGCACAATTTCTGAGCAGGAATGGAGGCTTACACTGAAGTTATTGGATTTCTTGATTGAGAAGTGCAGGAAGGTTGTATTGATTAGAGGTAATCATGACACAGTGCTTGGGCCTATTGCAGGCAAAAGAGATATAGAAGTAAAAGAGTATTATCTTGCTGGGAAGGTGTTGATAGTGCATGGACATAAGGTTTTTGATGAAGGAGATTATGAAACTATTATTATAGGGCATGAGCATCCTGCGATTGGCATAAGGGAAGGAGTTAGAAAGGAAAAGTATAAATGTTTCCTTAAAGGAAAGTTTGAAGGCAAGAAGCTTATTGTGATGCCTTCTTTTAATTTAGTAACAGAGGGCACAGACCCCCTGAGAGAAAGAGTGTTAAGTCCTTATCTCAAACAGGACATTTCTGGCTTTGAAGTGTTTGTTGTTGGAGATAAGGTGTATAGGTTTGGGAAGCTGAAGGACTTGGATTAAGTTTCCAAGTTCCTGATGTTAGCCCTTCTTATGTTCTGCCTGAAGACATAGTCATCAATAAGAGCTATCTTTTCCATATAATCATCCCAATCCACAAATATTTTCTTTTTCCAAAACATATGATCACCTCGATTTTTTTTAATTGATAAATAAAAGGGTGATTGAACACCCAGTTTGTGGTACTAAAACTCTGGAGGTTGAATGAAGCTGTTTAGCATCAAACTAACAAGTTTCCAATCAAAAATTCGTCTTCATATACAGCTATTTCCCTGAAGTCTATATCATCAAACTGTTTTACAAAACCGAATATTCTGTTGTTTACATTTCCTAAGTTTATGTTTTTCATTTTTTATCACCTTAAATAGTAGAATATTCAAACCCCTTTATATAGCTCACTGGGGGACCTGACCAGTGACCAGTGGGTAGGCGAAGTGCAATATTTTTAATATAGAAGGCTTGTGAGTAGGAAATGCACTGGTCAAAAAAAGTTGACCAGTGGGGTTGATTTGAGAGAAAATATGCTTATTTATATACAAAAAATAATAGTTACAAATTCAGTTGTAGGAGGATGTCATTCCGACATTTTTATAAAGAAACAAAGGTTTATCTTAAACTAAAAGGGCCTGTGGTCTAGTGGCTATTTGTTAAAAACCACAGATGATATCGCCTTGACTTGGCGAGGATCACCGGTTCAAAACAGCTTTTATAAGGTTGATGAAAGTCCGGTCAGGCCCATTTTTTATAATTTAGAAATCTTCTTATTCGCCTTTTAATTTAATAATCGCTTCAGCTAAATCGCCTTTGGTTTCTTCAAGAACTTGTTTTACTTTGTCTTCTTCTGCGCCTGTCTGTTCCATTACAGTTTTTATATCATCTTCATTGATTTCTGGCGTTGAGGATTCTGGTGTTGAAGAAATAGCTCTTTCTTCTGCGCTGCCTACGATTTGGTAAGTGTCTTGACCCATCATTTTTACAAGGCTGACCTGAGGATTGGCTATAACGATTTCCTTGTCGTTCTGTTTTATTATGACTTCAGTGGCAGGGATTTCTGTCTGAGCAATGCCCATTCTTTTCATCATCTGGTTCATCTTTCTTGGATTCATTCCAGGGAACATAGTTTCACCTTAAATTTATCTTATACCCATCAGAGCATAGCCTTGAGTGTGCAGAATTATCATTATGATTATTACTATTACTACTAATATTATGATATGACCTGGTTTGAAGGTTATTTTGCTTTTGTAATCTTCAAAGTATCTTGTGAGACCTCCCATTCCAGAAGGCATTTGCATCTTATTGTTTGCCATAAAGGAATAGAAAAACATATAATATATAAGATTTTCGTAATATTTGAGATTATTAGAGTTAAAATGCCTGAACTGGATTTAAGCAAGATTGAGGATAAAAACCTGCCTGAGAAGAAGCTTAGGTCAGGATCTGTATATTTGACAATATGGAAGAATAAGAAGCAGATTAATGCTGATAAAGTGGCGTATTATTATACTGTTACGCTTGAGAGAAGATATAAGAAGGATGGTGAATGGAAGGCTTCTAATACGTATAGAGTGAATGATTTGCCAAGGGCTGTGATGCTTTTGGATAAAGCGTATGAGTTTATGATTCTGGAGAAGTCTGGAAAGGAAATGGCTGAAGAGATTAATGGAAATTAGTTTCCTACTTCAAGGTAAGATGCCTGTTTTCTTATGTTTTTCCAAGGGATTTCTCCGAACTCGCAAGTTTTGCAGGTCCAGTCAAGGTATACCCAGTCATCTATTTTGTATTTGCCTAAGGCATCAGGAATTTTTGCTCTAAGATAAGCATGGCCAGTGATTAGTACTAATTGAGTATCTATGCCGATGGATTCAAGCATTGATGATAATAGAATTGAGCCGCTTTCGCAGTCTGCTGCCCCAGTGTAGAGCACTTCTTTTGGATCTTCTAAGTATTCACTGCCTAGTGGATCGCTTACGTATTGGATGTTGTCCCTTACAAAGTAATAGATTGCTTTTGCCTGGCAGATTTTTCCTTCTGTGCAGGATAATGAGACTGTTTTGTCGGATGTTCTTTTTATGACTGGATCTTTTGGGTTTACTAAGAGCCCTAATTGATTTATGTTGGTTAGTTTTATAGGATTGGTTAGGTTGATATTGGATTGGTCTAGTAGGACTTCGCTTATTTTAGGGACGTATTTTGGCTCAGGGTCCAGCCTGATTGAGTAATAAGGGATTGCCATTAAGATTATTAATAGGATTAGGAATAGGGAGAGGATTAGTTTTAAGGGGCCTTTGTACCAAGAAGGTTTTTCCTCTTCAAATGTTTCTGGTTCAGTTGGTTCCATTCTTTGCTTTGTAAGATAAATGAGTTAATAATTCTTTGGTTTTGTTTCTGGCCCGGCTATTTCATCTAGTATTTTTACATAGAGCATGGCATATTTCTTATAATGATCTGGGCAAGTATCATAAGATATATGCTCAGATTGCTCTTCAGGCTTTTTTCGTATCCATCTGCCATTTATATTATGATAAACTTTGTCAGCTTCCAGTTTACCATCTAAGCTATCATGCAAACAGCTTTTACATATTGCTGTGCCATTATTGTTTTCGAGTTGTTCTGTATGTTCCATTTTTATTTCCTCCAAATTTCTTAAAAAGATTTAGAAAACTAAGTTTGTAACAATGGTGCATTAAGAATATTGGGATATTCTTCACGCACTTACCAAAAGAAATAGAGATATCTATAAAAAGAACTATTCAAAGAAAGACTTGCTGATTTTAAATTTGTTTGATTATTTATCATTGTTATACTGAAGTTCAAGGTAATATTTAAAGTTTTTGACAAGTTTTTTAAATAATGAGCTTTTTTATATTTAGTCTAAGGGGACGTAGTATAACTTGGCTAGAATAAGCGGCTCCAGTTGTTGGAGCGATGAGGCTTAATTGCTGATGATTATCCAAGAAGATACCGCTGGATCTGGGTTCGAAACAGCTTTTTTATAAAAACAGAAAAGCTGGCGAAAGTCCCAGCGTCCCCATTTTTATTGTTTAACTTCATTTCTGGCTTTCTGCTTATATTACATATGATAAAAATGAGGGCCAGTGAATTCTCGAAGAGAATTTTAACGCGTCCCCATTTTATTTCTTTAAGACTTTCTTTACTTTTAATAAGACTTTTAAGATTGTTGACTTTTCTAATGTTATTGCTTTATGCGGGCAGAGCTCATGGCAGCAGTAGCAGTTGATGCATTTGGATTTTTCTAATGTAGGGTAGCTTTTCATTGTCAATGCTTTGGGAGGGCAGGAGTTGACGCAGACATTGCATTTTCTGCATAGCTCTTTGTTTATTACTGGGTATGCGATTGCTTGTTTGAATATCCAATTTGATAAGAATTGGGGGACTTTTGAGATGTTTTTAAAAGGTTTCTTGTAGTTGATTTTTATCAAATCACCAATTATATGGATTGATTCCTGCTTTACAAGCCCTCTTTTGATGCATTCTGTGTTTGTTGGCAGGTCTAATGTGTTGTAGCCTATTATTCCGGAAGCGATTATGTCCAGAGCAGCACAGCTTTCTGAGGCTAAGATTATACCTGTGCTTATTGGATTGCCGGCAGCTCCAGGGCCATTGCCTTCAAGTCCTATGATGCCGTCCATTATAGTGAGTTGTGGCTTGATTATTTGGTGGATGTCTAGAAGGAGTTTTGCAAACTTTTCTTTTGAGATTGCTACTAGATGATATGCCTGCTTTTTTCCACCTGGGATGAAGCCATAGAGGTTTTTTACTGCGCCGGTATAGAGCATTAAGGAGTGTGTTTTGAGTTTGGGAAGGTTGATGAGCATGTCAACTTTGAATAAGATTTCAGGTAAGTAGAGCTCTTTTAAGATTGCTCCTTCTTTGATTTCTATTCTTCTGAGAGGTGAGGAGTCAAAGTTTATTAGTTTAGCATTGTAGTTGTCTGCTATTTGTTTAATGCCTGAGACTTCGAAGGCTTTT
>JASMCJ010000057.1 GCA_030753365.1 Candidatus Woesearchaeota archaeon | reverse complement strand
GTTTATATATAGGATGGAGCATTCTTATCCTATCTATGCATTGGATTATAAAGAGCATTTGGATAAAATAAAGGAGTATCTTGATAGTATAGATAGTTTAGAATATTTTGGGAGAAATGCTTTATTTAGGTATAATAATATGGACCATTCAGTTGATATGGGGCTGAAAGTTGCGAAGAAAATTCTTGAAGGAAATGGGAATTATAAAGAGGTAGCTACAGGGGAAAAATGGTTTGGATAAAATGGTAAAAGTACTTTTGATTAACCCGCCTCTGTCAAAGAATGAGTTGTATGCAAGAGGTTCTGAAGAGTCTGCAAGTATATTGCCTCCTTTGGGTTTGGCTTATGTGGCTGCGGTTCTGGAGAAAGCAGAGCATAGTGTGGAGGTTATTGATGGCATAGCAGAGGATATAAGTTTGGAAGAGATTGGGAAAAGGACAATAGGGTTTGATGCGATTGGGATTATTTCTTTGACTGCGTTTGCTTTAAGATCACATCAAACAGCTGCTGAGGTTAAAAAGAATTCTGATGTTCCGGTTATAATGGGTGGCCCTCATCCTACGGCTATTCCTTTTGAGGTGATTAAGGATAGTAATGTTGATTATGTTGTGGTTGGTGAGGGAGAGTATACTTTTTTAGAGTTGGTTGACAACCTTATGGATAAACATAAGATTAAGGATATACTTGGCTTGGTTTATAGGGATGAAAAAGGTGTTGTGGTTTTTAATGGAAGCAGACCTTTACTTCAGAATATTGATGAGCTGCCTTATCCGGCTTTGCATTTGTTTCCTATGGAGAAGTATAAGAATAGTGAGATAAGGAGCGCAAGGCAGCCGGCATTGTCTATTATGACTTCAAGGGGATGCGCGTTTGGGTGTACATTTTGCAATAAGAAGATTTTTGGAAAAAGGTTTAGAGCGCATAGCGCGAAGAGGGTTGTTGATGAGATTGAGTGGCTGATGAAAGAGTTTGGGGCAAAACAGATTGCTATATGGGATGAAACTTTTACTCTGGATAGGCAGAGGGTTGTGGATATTTGCGATATGATTATTGAGAGAGGGTTGGATATACCATGGGATTGCGCTACAAGAGTTAATTGTGTTGATTATGAGCTTATGAAGAAGATGAAGCAGGCTGGGTGCGAATCTATTTCTTATGGGATAGAATCTGGGAGTGAGAGAGTAATAAAGTCCATAAATAAAGGATTTACAAAGCAGCAGGTTGTGGATGCTATTAATGATACTAGAAGAGTAGGGATTGAAACAAGGGCTTATTTTATGCTTGGCCTTGTGGGGGAGACAATGGATGATATGAAACAGACGATTAGGTTTGCAAAGATGATTAAGCCTGATTATGCATCATTTACATTGCTTGTTCCTCATCCTGGGACAGAGGAGTATGAGAAGGCACTTAAAGAGGGAGAGTTTGATGATCACTTTTGGGATAAGATTGTTTTGCCGGAGTATAATTTTCTTGAGAAGCCTGTTTATGTTCCAAAGGGTATGACAGCTTCTCAGCTTTTGAAGATGCATATGAAGGCTTACAAGAGCTTTTATTTTTCGCCTTATACTATTTTTAAGATACTGGCTTCAATTAGGAGCATGAATGATGTTAAGAGAATTTTTATTGGGGTTAAGACTATGCTGAAGGCTGAGGTGAAGTCATGAGTGAAGCCGAGAGTAAGAAGTTATTGTTGATTAACCCGCCATGGAGGCTGAAGGAGATTTACGGAAAGAGAGTGGTTGCGCATGGAGTTTTTCCTCCTCATGGGTTGATTTCTTTAGCAGGGTATTTGAGAGAGAAAGGGATTGAGCTTGACCTGGTTGATGCTGACCCTTTAGGATATAGTGTTGAAGATATTAAGAGAATTATTGAGGAGAAGAAGCCTGATGTTGTTGGATTGACTGTTACAACTTCTACTTTTAAGATTGCTTATGATATTGCAAAGGCTGCTAAGGAATGTAACGCAATAGTTGTGATGGGAGGGGTTCATCCTACTACTGTGCCTAAAGAGGTTTTGAAGTATTCAGAGATTGATTATGTTATAATGGGTGAAGGAGAGGAAGCGTTTTTTGAGCTTATGCAGAATATTGATGATAAGGATAAGGTTAAAGAGATAAAGAATCTTGCTTACAAGGAAGATGAAAAAATAGTTATTAATGAAAGAAGGGCTTATACTGATAATCTTGATTCATTCCCTATGCCTGCATGGGATTTGCTTCCTATTGAGAAGTATAGGCCATATGCAGGGCAGCCTTCACAGAAGCTTCCTTTTATCAGTATTTTTACGAGCAGAGGCTGCCCGTTTGACTGCATTTATTGCGAGACAAAAATAATGTGCGGGAAGAAGGCTAGGCTGCATTCTGCTGAGAGGGTTATTGAGGAGATTAGTACTCTTTATAATAAGTTTGGAGTTAGGAATATAATGTTTTTTGATGATATTTTTACTTTGGATAGGAAGAGACTGATGAAGATTTGTGATTATATTATTGATAATAAGCTTGATTTGACCTGGAGCTGTTTGGGAAGAGTTAATTGCGTTGATGTTGAGATGCTGAAGAAGATGAAGAAGGCAGGATGCGAAATTATTTCTTATGGGGTTGAGTCAGGAGATCCAGAGGTTTTGGAGTTTTATAGGAGAGGCACTAGTTTGGAGCAGATTAGGAAAGCGTTTAGATGGACTGAGGAAGAGGGGATACAGATTAGGGCTTTTTTTATGGTTGGCTCTCCTTTGCCTGAGAGGGATATTAGGAAGTCTATAAGGAAGACTGTGGATTTTGCGAAGGAGCTTAATCCTGAGAGTATGTATATATCAATTTTGACACCTTTCCCTGGTTCTGAGATGTATGAGCTTTTTGCTGAGAAAGGTTTTGTTAGGGAAATGGATTGGTCAGATTTTACTATGTTCCATAAGACTATTATGAAGGTTCCTGGGATAACACAGGAAGAGCTTGCTGAGATTTTAGATAAAGCTTATAGGGAATATTATTTGAGGCCAAAATATATATTTAAGATGCTTAGGAAGTTGAAGAGTCCTAAGCAGTTCTTTTCTTATCTGAAGGCTTCTACTGCTGTGTTTTTTTCTTAGGTTTTCTTTTGAATATTTCGAATCTTTCTTTTGTAGAAGCTGTAGCTAAAATAGAGAAGTATTATAAACAGTGTTACCAAGCTTATTATCAAACCTTTGTTAAATGTTTCTGAGCTGTATCTGAAGATAGCTTCTTTGTTGTTGGATACATAGATTGCAGTGTTTACTCCGTTTGCTCTTAGCAGTTCTTTTTCTTGGTTATCTGCTTTAGCTTCCCATGTGTTGAATAAGATGTATTTCTCAGCTAGAACAAGAAAGCCTTCTTTGCTG
>JASMCJ010000056.1 GCA_030753365.1 Candidatus Woesearchaeota archaeon | reverse complement strand
TCCATACCTAAAAGAATCTAAAAGAAAGCCAAACCTCTCCTTTGCTTCCTCATAACTCATACCTATAACCTTTAAAGCTTCTTCTTGCACATCTTTCTTATGAATCCTCACAGAACCACCGCCAAGCTCAACACCGTTAAGCACGCAGTCATACAGTTTACCAGTTATAACAGAAGGATCATTCTCCATTTTGCCTACAAACTTATCATGCGGCATTGAAAAAATATGATGCATTGGCACCCATGAATCTGACTCCTCATCATGCTCAAACAATGGAAAATCTGTCACCCAGCAAAACCTCAACTCTTTCTTATCATAAAGCTCAAGATCATCAGCAAGCTTCCTTCTAAGCCTGTCCAAAACCTCAGCAACAAGCTTAGGCGTGTCAGCTATAAACATCAAAACACCTTTTTTAGCATTTGCAACCTTCTGTATCTTCTTAAGCATCTCAGGCTTAAAGAATTTAGTAACACTCGACTCCATGCCTTTATCTGTAATCTTCATCCAGGCCATACCCTTAGCCCCATTCTTAATACAGAAATCAATATATTCATCAAGCTCTTTCCTTGAAAAATCCTTCTCAGGGTTAATGCACTTCACTTGTTCAGCATTTTTGAAAACTCCAAAGTCAGACTTATGAACAAGAGAAGTAACATCAGTAAGCTCCAACCCATACCGAAGGTCAGGCTTATCAGAGCCATACCTCTCCATAACTTCCTTATACGTCATTCTTTGGAAAGGAACTTTAATATTCTTCCCAACACCTTTCTTAAAAATTTCTTTGACAAGCCCCTCAGACATAACCATAATATCATCCTCATCAGCAAAGCTCATCTCTAAATCTATCTGTGTAAACTCAGGCTGCCTGTCCGCTCTCAAATCCTCATCTCTTAAACAACGCGCAAGTTGGTAATACCTGTCACATCCAGAAACCATCAAAATCTGCTTATAAAGTTGAGGAGATTGCGGCAATGAAAAAAACCTGCCTGGCATTGTTCTTGAAGGTACAATATAATCCCTTGCCCCTTCAGGCGTTGCCCTTATAAGAAGCGGTGTCTCAATCTCCATAAAACTCTGAGAATTTAAATATTTCCTGGTAGCTTCAGCAGCCTTATGCCTTATATCCAACCTCTTCTGCATCATAGGCCTTCTAAGGTCAAGAAACCTATACTTCAACCTCAAATCTTCACTTGCTTCCTTATTATCATCAACTTCTATAGGAGGAACCTCTGCTTTATTAAGAACATTAAGCTCATCAACTAGAACCTCAATATCTCCAGTATTTAACTTAGGATTTTCAAGCCCTTTACCTCTTGCTCTAACCTTACCCTTCACCTGTAAAACATACTCTCTTCCAAGCTTTTCAGCCTTCTTATGCGCCTCTTTGTTATGTTTAGGATCAAAAACTATCTGTGTCAACCCATACCTATCTCTAACGTCAATAAAGATAATTCCACCATGGTCACGGCTAGACTGCAGCCAGCCGCAAACAGTAATATTCTCCTTAATATCCTTCTTCCTTAGCTCTCCACAGGTATGAGTTCTTAACATAGCCAATATAATCCGAGTGATATATTTAAATTATTCGAAAATCCATAGAAAACCTTAAAAAACGCTCTATATTATAGGGTTATGGGAAGGCTAGGCTGGGAGATTAGCGCTCTCCTGTTACCGTAGACACGCTTCAGACGGAGCTGAAATCAAGAGAGAGGCATGAGCCTTAACCGTTAGTCTTGGACTGGACAATGAAACTCTGTCCTTTTGGATTATCTTTTTAAGGAACTTGGTCAGGATGGGAACATAGCAGCCATAACTTATTAAGATGATGCTTAAAGGGTAGCGGAGTCTAGGAAAGCTCAAGGTCAACTAGCAGTTATAACTCGTGTCCATCTCTTGGTATGCCTTCCTACTTTTTTTACAAAATGGAAATAAGATACAAACAAGTTGAAACAATTAATGAATTTATTGATTATATCAGGCTTCGGGTAGACGTATTTATTAAAGAGCAAAAGTTTGAGTCTGGCTGGGAGCCGGATGAAGATGATAAGATTTCTAAACATTTTATTGCATTAGCAGATAACAAGGTTGTTTCAACAGCCAGGTTCAAAGAAGAAAAGAAAGGTGAGTTTCATATAGGCAGAATGACAACCAAGAAGGAATATAGGAGAAAAGGAATTGCTAAAAAGCTTGTGGGATTTATGGTTAATGAAATTATGAAGCTTAAGCCAAAAAGAATTTGGTTAAATAGCCAGGTTCATGCACAAAAATTCTATGAGAAATGTGGGTTTAATGCTGTTTCCGAGCCTTTTGATATGCATGGAATTCCTCATGTTGAGATGGAATACAAAGTGAGATAAAAAAGTCACTCAATAAAAAATCCCAATCGCAGCAAGCTGCGGGGTATTTTTAGTATTTAGTTTGCGTATTAAGCCGATGCAAGCATCGGGGTATAAAACCCAAACTAAATAATTAATACTCCAACCTTTCCAGGCATTGCAGTCTTAGCCTTGCCTTCGTCACTGTCTTCAGCCTTAACAACCTCAACACTGCACTTAAACTCATTCTCAAGCTTAGAAACATAATCCTTCAGAATATCATACTCCTTCTTCTGGCTAAGTATAAACTGAGGAACTCTTGACGGCTCTTTAATAAACTTAGGCAGCATCTTTGAAATATCCTTTCCATGCTCTTTATCCATAACCTCTCCAAGCACTTTCTTAAAATCCTTAGATTTCTCAAGTGCCTTCTTCAATTTATCAAAAAAGTTATACTTCCATTTCTCTGAAACAAACAATCTAATCTTCTTAGGGCTTTCCAGCTTAATCAACTCAAGCACTGAAAGTATATCAGCTCTAACATTTTCAGAAAACCCAATGCTTGCAATCGCTTCCTCATCAATAAGCTTCTTATCAAACTCAGGCCATTCTTCTAAAGAAACAAACTTCTTCCCTTTACAACCTACAACCTCATATAGCTCTTCAGCAACATGCGGAACAAACGGCGCAAGTAATAATACAACATTCTTAACAGCCTCTCCAAACACAGCCTTATCCTTCTCTTTATATTTAGACAAATCACTAACAAGTTCCATAGTTTTCCCAATCGCAAGGCTATATTCAAACTTTTCAATATGAGCAGTCACATCTTTAATAGTAACATGTACCCTACTCAACACAAACTTATCCTTATCATTAAGCTTAGCAGAATTAATCTTCCCAAACGATATCTCCTTCTTATTATCATTAACAAGATTATACACTTTGTTCAAAAACCTATAAGCCCCATTAACCCCTTGGTCATTCCAGTCCAACTCCTTCTCAGGCAATGCTGCAAACAATATAAACAATCTAGCAGTATCAGGCCCAAACTTATCAATAATCTCAGCAGGGTCAACAACATTCCCCAAACTTTTGCTCATCTTTGCCCCATCCTTAATAACCATACCCTGACAAAGCAATCTTGAGAAAGGCTCATCAACATCATGCAACCCTAAATCACGCAACGCTTTAGTAAAAAACCTTGCATAAAGAAGATGCATCACTGCATGCTCAATCCCGCCGATATATTGGTCAACCGGCATCCAATATCCAACAGCTTTCTTATCAAAAGGCAGCTTCTCAAACTTAGCCGAACAGTACCGAAGAAAATACCATGAACTGTCAACAAAGGTATCCATTGTATCCGTCTCTCTCCTAGCTTTGCCATTGCACTTAGGACACTTGCAATTCACAAAACTCTCAGAAGTTTCCAGAGGATTTCCTTTCCCTGTAAACTTAACATTCTTAGGAAGTTTAACTGGCAGTTCATCAAGAGGCACAGGAACAACTCCGCACTTATCACAATAAACCATAGGAATCGGTGTCCCCCAATATCTCTGACGTGAAATCAACCAATCTCTAAGCTTGTAATTAACAGTTTTCTTTCCCCACTTGTTTTCTTCAAGCCAGTCAGCCATTAAAGGCAACGCTTCTCTGTTATGCATCCCTGAAAACTTCCCAGAATCAAAAAGTATTCCATCATTCAAGAAAGCTCTTGATGCCTTGTCTGGATTAATAGCATCTCCATCTTCTGATATAACAAATTTTAGAGGAATATTATACTTCCTTGCAAACTCAAAATCTCTCTGGTCATGCGCATCAGCCATAACAATTCCTGTGCCATATTCCATCAAAGCAAAATTCGCAATATAGATAGGAATTCTCTCATTAGTAACAGGATTTATTGCATACTTACCAAGAAAACAGCCAATCTTATCCTTTCCTTCTGGCGTTGTTCTCTCGATAGTTGACTGCTTTTGGATTATCTTATAAGCTTTATTAAATTCAGTCTCATATTTTGTGCCCTTAACAAACTCCTTTGCAAGTGGATGTTCAGGAGCCATAACAACAAAAGTAACGCTATGAATTGTATCGCACCTTGTAGTAAAAGTAGACAAAACACTATCAGTATTTTCAACTTTAAAGAGTATATCCACACCTTCACTCTTCCCAATCCAGTTCCTTTGCATAATCTTAACCTTCTCAGGCCAGTTCTCCAATTTATCAATATCCTTAAGCAGCTCCTCTGCATACTTAGTAATCTTAAAGAACCATTGCTCAAGCTCTTTCTGCTCAACCTCTGAAGAGCATCTCCAACACTTGCCCTGTTCAACCTGCTCATTAGCAAGCACAGTGTTGCATCCAGGGCACCAATTCACTGCAGACGTCTTTTTGTATGCAAGCCCTTTCTCATACAATTTAAGAAAAATCCATTGATTCCACTTATAATAATCAGTATCCATAGAAGAAACCTTTCTCCTCCAGTCATAGCTCAATCCCATTGACATCTGCTGCTTCTGTATATGCTCAATATTCTTCAGTGTCCATTCACCAGGATCAACCTTCTGTTTAATAGCAGCATTCTCTGCTGGCAAACCAAAACTATCATAACCCATAGGATAAAGAACATTAAACCCTTTCATCCTCTTGAACCTTGCCAATGAATCTCCAATAGAATAATTCCTCAAATGCCCAACATGTAGCTGGTTTGAAGGATAAGGATACATTTCAAGACAGTAAAACTTCTTTTTGCCAGGCTTTTCTTCTACTTCAAAAATCCCAGCCTCAGCCCATTTCTTCTGCCATTTCTTTGCAATCTTGTTAAAATCCTGCATAATATACAGAAAAGAGAAGATGATATTTAAAATATTATGGTATTTAGAAGAAAAAAAGCCTCCGGAGGGACTTGCACCCTCGACCTCAATCCGGTCTTTTGGACCTGCAGATGGCTTGCATAGAGCTACAAGTTTCGACATAAAATTACTGCCGCAATGGCTACTATGCTACGGAGGCATATAATATATACATTAAATCAGGCTTCATTTAAATAGATTTTGTATATCAAAGCCTTTATATACCTCTTCTCCCATAAACAGCTTATGCCAAACATCATATTATCAATATTCTTCAAATTCAGAGAACTCTTAGTCTACAGCAAAGTCTGGGCTCAGAGAACAATGTCCTGGGTAGCAATCCTCAACAGTGGTATGATATTATTTCTTGTACTTTCAAAACTACAAGAATATGGCATTCTCATTCATATAACCAAATGGTACATTCCCATCTTCATAGGAGTACTTTTCCTAATGGTCTTATTCGGCTACATAGAAGACAAGGCAGGCTTTCACAGGGAAGAGAGAAGAGCCCAATCTGCAAAAGATCCTTATATGAGAGAAATCATTGAAAGATTAAAGAAAATAGAAAAAAAACTCAAGTAACTTGAATAAGATTTATTAATGATGAAGAATTCTATGCATTTATGGACCATTCATTAGTAAAATTCATTGACAGATTCCTAGGAACACCTTTAATCTTAGTCCTATGGTTATTCAAACTATTCAAAAAACCATCAAAAAAGATAGAAAAAATCCTAATAATAATGTTCTGGGGCATTGGCTCTAACATCTATGTACTGCCCTGCATCAAGGCATTAAAAGAAAAATATCCTAATGCAGAAATAACAATCCTAGCTCCTGAAAAGAACAAAGATTTATTCTATAAAAACAGAAACATAGACAACAAAATCTTCGTTGACCTAAGCCTTTTCGGACTAATAAAACAACTATCTCAAATAAGAAACAAGTATGATCTTGTAATAGACTACGAACACTGGCTCAACATCTCAGCAATAATCGCTTACACAGCTGGAAAAAGAAGAATCGGCTTTGTAAACAAGCTAAGAGCCATCTTATACAACGACAAAATAGAATTCAACAAAGAAATCCATTCAGTCTATAACAACATGAACCTATTAAAGCCATTAGGCATCCATCCAGAACCAACAAGTGAAAAGATAACAGTCTCAGACAGCGACAAAGCATCCATAATCACTTTCCTAAAAAAGAACAAAATCTCAGAACACGATTTCATAGTAGGCATCTGTCCAGGCTCAGGCCCAACCGTAATATCAAGAAGATGGCCAAAAGACAAATTCGCATCCTTAGCAGACAATCTAATAGAAAACCATAACGCAAAAATCATTCTCACAGGCTCTGAAGATGAAAGAGAAATACTATTAGACATAAGAAACAAAATGAATCACAACCCAGTAATATTCTGCGGCGCAAGGCTCTCAAATCTAATAGAGCTAATAAACAGCTGTAACCTATTCATCTCAAACGATACCGGTCCAATGCACATCGCAGCAACACAAAACATCAAAACCATAGGCCTCTTCGGTCCTGAAACGCCTGTCATCTTCGGCCCATTCGGAAAGCACACACTCTCAATCTTCAAAGGCATAGAATGCAGTCCCTGCATAAAAATCTACAAAGGAAAACACATAAAATGCAAAGACAATCTATGTATGAAAATGATAACAGTAGAAGAGGTTATGGATGCTGTTGAGAGTATGATGAATCTAAATGACTGAAGAAAATATAAACAAAACCTTGGAGAAAGCAAAAGCTGATAATATAAAATTAGTTCAGCTTCAGTTCACAGACATCCATGGAATCATAAAATCAGTAACAATCCCCATAGAGAAGCTGAAAGAGAACTTGAAAAGGGAACATGGTTTGATGGCAGCTCTATTGAAGGCTTTATTAATATTTTCAATTTTAAAAAAGCGTTTATTTTAATTTGTCAAGAACCGCTGGTCAAACACGCAGAAATCGAATATTTCTGGTGAACTTGGAAATTCTTTGAATTTCATGAGATGGGTGGAATGTGACAATTCCTACGAATTACCATCCCATCCATCTAGGTGGTTCTTGAGTGTTTAAAATCCTTCGGATTTTTAACAAACCAGAAGTTTGCAAGGCAAATTTCTCAGTTCATGCTCAGAATTTTCCAGCTTTCTGGAAACGAAAGTAAGCAAAGCTTGCCACCAGTCAGAGACTGGAGGTTAAATTCTGACATTTTGATATAACCTCAAAGAGCGCTTCTGCTGCACTTTTTGGACCTTTTGTTTCAAATCCTGGAATTCCAAGCCGCGTTCGCAATTGCGCTACTTTAACTCCAGATTCAAATAATGCTTTAAAATATTTTTTTGCTAATTTTTCATGAAGGTCTTTATATTGAATAGGTCCAAATATATTTGCAAAATAAGAATGAACTATGCCTTTTTCAGTAGTTGTTCCTTTAGCCATCCTAGCTCCTTCTCGAAATACTTCAAGTGCATCATCCATAGAATGAAATTCATCAAAAAATGGATGGTCATTATCCACTTCTTCATAATTGTTTGCATATAACAAGAAATCAACAGGATAACCTTGAAGAACTTCTTTAAGAGTTGTAACAGGCAACAAAGCTCTGGCATTAATCTTTTGAGGACTCATGATTATTGATCTGTCAATATTCCCAAAAGCGAATCCTGGCTGAAGATCGTCTAATCTGACAAATGCCCCAGTTTCAGTCCCATAAGCTTTTATTATGCCATCTTTTGAAAGTTCTAATGAACCCATGTCATCAAATATTATAGTCATATCACGGATGTATTTCTCTCCAAGAGCACGAAATGCTTCTAATGATTCTGACTTGCCTGTACCCGTGTCTCCTAGAATAACAACATTAGCAGATTTTCCATTTTTAAGACTGATTTTTACCATAGCTCCATGAACTGGCAACCTGCTTCTTTTCATCATTATAATATTATGCAAAGTAAGCATCATTTTCTTAATATAACCAAAGTAACCAAAATCATCTGATCCTGGAACAGCAGCTACAAGTATGTTATTTTTTTCATCATCAAAAAATACTGTTGGAAGATTTCCAAATTTTTTAAGCGATTCTTCTGGAACTCCATATGCATATACAGCATCAGGTTTTCTTTTAAGGTCATTATCATCTGCTAAATCAAACAAGTTCGCAAGAGCAGTCCCTAGTCCAATAAATTTATTATGGAAAAAAAGATGAATAATCAGGTCACCAACTTTTGCAGGATAACACAGCCAATCTTCACAGTTAAACTGTACGTCATCAAGTGGATTCACATCAACTTTTCTAAATTGACCAGTTCTTTTGTTCATAAGAGGGTCAATAATTAAAGGAGGTTCGATAAGAACCTGCTTAATGAAATGAATATCTTTTAATTTATCATAAGGAGCAGGAGGACATAACCAATTTTCTTTATTCACAATAAGTCCTACTTGACATCCTGCAGGTATCTGACGATATATGCGAGGATGATCATTAGTAATCCCTTCACAAATATCTCTGTAAACTTTACGAACAAGGTGATTAAGAGATCCTATTGTTCTATTAAACATTCTATACGGTTTCTTATATAGATTTGTTTCTTCATTATCTATTGGATAACGTACAAAAAACCTCTCAAAATTACGCCAATAATTATATAAGTTTTCAACAAATTGGAGAAGTAAATAATTATCTTTAAAAAAATCTGTAAATTCCGGAGTTGTTTTAATTATTTCTTCTTTAGACGGTTCTGAAAGTTTTTGCAAAAGATTAATTATAGTTTTCTCTTGTTCGTCTTTAGACATTCTCTGCGAGAACACTTCCAAAAGAGGAGAATCTCTTTCCCTAAGATAATCTAAGAATCTATGAACCACATTTTTGAATAATTCAGTTTTAGTTAGGTCCTCTGAATTTTTACAAATCTTACCATTACTCTTAATTATTACCTGTTTATCATAGAAAGAAAAGTTTGATTTTTCCATTTTAAGGCACCTGTTCTTTACATGCATTGTAAATATTTTCGAATAATTCAGGAATATCTCTTTCTGGTGTTGCTGAGAACGCTATCCTTAGTAGGTTCTTTATTGCAATGACTCCTGTATCATATTTTTCTAATAGTGTTTTTCTTATTTTTTCAGCATCTAAGTTTTTTAGCTGGATGCACATAAAATATCCTGAGTTGTAAGGCAAGGGTGTGAAAAATTCAGAATATTTGTTATTTTTTAATGTTTGTTTTACTTTTTCATATCTTGATTCTAACAGAGCGTATTTTTCCTGTTTTTCTGTTCCGTAAGTTTCTGATGCAAGCGCTTTTAGCACCAAGCTTTGGGAAAGGTGGGAGGTGTTTGAAATATTGCCTCTTATTGCTCCTGTTGTTTTATCTTCTAAGGCTGCGCATGTTTGTTCTGTTATTCCTTTTGATGCATAAGTTATGAAGCCAACCCTGAATCCCCATACATAATCTTCTTTTGTTGCGCCATCAACTTTTATTGCCAGAACATTTTCATGCAGGCTTGCCAGTTTTGAGAATATGGATTCTTTATAGATGTTCTCTTCATATACTAATCCAAAGTAAGCGTCATCACATATCACTAATGTTTGATTTCCCTGTTCTGCTGATTCTTTTATTATATTAATTATTTCTTCTGTTTCACTTCCTGTTGGGGTGTATCCTGTTGGATTGTTGGGAAAGTTTAGAAGGATGATCTTTTTTCCTTTTTCTGTTAATTTTTCTTTGAAACTTCCCAGGTCCAGTTGGTTGTCTTTGAAAGTGTTGAACGTATCTAAGATTCCATTATAAGCATTTTCGAAGACTAGTTTATAATTCCCCCAGAATTTATCAGGTAAGATAATTTTGTCTTCCGGGCTTATGAATAGATACCCAACCATGCTTAGACCATGGGTCAATGCATTCGTAACAATTGGAAGGGATGTTTTTGCAGTTAGTGAAGGGTTTTTCTTTTTTATTTGCTCTAGCCAGGCTTGTCTTAATTCAGGTTTCCCATAGCTTGGGGCATAGGGGAAGGTTTCTTTTGAATCCAGAAGAATGTTTTTTGCTATTGAATTCAGGCGCATAGGAGTTCCATCATCTTCAATTGCTGTTCCAACTGTTGCATTTATTTTTTTTCCTTTTGCTTCTATTGCTTGAGCTACGATTCCCTGTTTTGGAAAGAAGATAGCTTTACCTTTTTCAGATAAAAGACTGTAAATCACTGGATTGTCTTGTTTTATTATATTATTCAGTTCTTCTGCCTGTTGATTTATGTCCATAACAATACCCTTTTTGTTTGGTTTTAACTGTTTATATTTAATGTTTCTTATTTGTTAGTGTTCATATCTCTAATTTTTCTGATTTGGGCCCTATGGAATCTTACCTCCATTTATTTACCGAGAAAGGGATTCTACAAGGTGATAATATAAAAAGATATAAAAACCTCAGCATAAACCATTGTACAAAATGAGAAGGGAAAACAATAAAGCAAAAATAATCTGGGCAGCCTTCATAGGCTTTATCATGATAAGCTCAGTCTTTGGTGTAATGTTCTACGGCTTCACAAGCCCTGAAGAAAAACTAGACTACAAAGGCACAGTATTCACAAGAATAAACAACGGCTTTACAACACAAATCAACAAAAAACAGGTGCCCTTCTCTTACTTTCCTTCAGATGTCGAAGAGCTTGACATAGACAGGGAAGCAATAACCAGAATAAAAAATACAGCTGAGGTTGATATGACATATGACCTTGACAACAAATACTCCCAGCAAATCGCTCTCATACAATACAACATAGAACCAATCTTAGCAGACTTCTTCAACATTTACATAAGGAAAGGTTTCACAGCAAACAACAGTTATAATATTCCAATCATAGACTGCTCACAATCAACCAAGAACGTACCAGTGCTTTACTTCAAAGAATCAAACACAACCAGAGTTTACTTGGAAGATAATTGCATAATCGCTGAAGCCAGTAAAGGCAATGAATTCTTAAAAATCTCTGACAGAATCCTATATGGAATGTTTAACATAATAGAATAAAATGGACAACGAACAGGAAAACAGCAAAGAAAAAGAAACGCCTGATGAAGAAATAATAGATAAAAAAACAGAAAAAAAACAAAACAAAGCTTTTCTCATTGCAATCGTTGCAATAATAACTATCCTTGCAATCCTATTCTCATTAAGAATTCTCCTAGGAGAAGAAAAATATCCAGAATATACCTACAACGGATTCTCATTCATAAAAATTGCAGGCTTATGGCACACAGACTGGCAGTCAGGAGACGAACTATACAAAATTCACTTAAGGTTTGGTCCAAAAGAGTCAGAAGACGTACCTGTATATATCAACGAAAACACAGACATCAACCCTTCAGCAGACACTTACATCACCTTCGATCCAGGCGAAAACAAAGCATACGTAGCCTTAGCAAGCACAGAACTAGCCCTAAGCCTTTCAAGGGCATTCGGAACTAATCCTATAGCTGCCTGCTCAAACAACGAATCATACGCCTGCTCCACAAGGCCAATTGTAACATGCGAAAGCACGCAATATAACAACATATCAGTCATCTACATCAAAGAAGATGATGAAAATAAGATAACCATGGACGGCAACTGCCTAATCATTCAGGGCAGGGGAGAAGACATCGTCAAGGCAGCAGACAAAGTAATCTGGATATGGTATGGGATAATAAAAGAATAAAGAGTAGTAAGATTTAAATAACAGACACACTAAAGATATACTATTATCTTAAACAAACAGGTGATAGCAAAATGGGTGAATTCATTGGCGGTTCTATAAACCTGCAAAAAGGGCAGGTAGTTTCTAATCTTAAAGCCTTTAGGTTCATGGGAGAAAAAAGAGAATTAAGAAAAGCTATAACGGGAGAAAGGCAAGCAAAACGTTTTCTAAAAGAATTACAAATTCTAGAAAAAAAAGGAGAAGTAGAGCAATTTAATAAACGAGAAGTAAAAGATTTACACAAAATTTTAATGATAACTCATAACTTATCCAACTTATTAACAGACATTACTATTGACTTCACAAGACTAAAGACTCTACTACAACATATATATAACATAGATCTCCTTGCAGAAAAAGCTGATTTTCCTAATATAAAAGAAGATGAATCAGAAGTTAAAAAAGCTCTAATTAGAATTAACAAAGCTTGCAGAGATAATAGTGACATGCTAGGAGCTTTAACAAACTAGAATTTTTATTATCTATTTAAATTTTGAATTTAAAAGCAGTAAGCTTACTCTTCCCCCTCAACAACCTCTAACGTCTCTCCGTTGCTCTCCTCTTTAATCTCTTTATCAAATTCCTCTTCATCATCACTCTCTTCCTCTTTCAAAACCTTAGCAGCGCCAACAACCTTATCATCCTTACCCATCCTCATAAGTCTCACACCCTGAGTGTTCCTTCCAATAACAGAAATACCTTTAGCAGAAGTTCTAATAATAACACCCTTCCTGCTAATAATAAAAATTTCATCATCATCAGTAACAGACTTAATGGAAATAACCTTGCCATTTCTTTCAGAGCATACAATATTCTTCACTCCTGAACCGCCCCTGTTAATCAATCTATATTCGGAAACTTTGGTTCTCTTCCCATAACCATTCTCAGTAAGCGTCAACAAAGTACCTTCATCCTCACTCTTCACCATCCCAATAACTTCATCCTTATCTTTCAACCTAATACCTCTAACACCCATTGAACTTCTTCCAGTAGGCCTGACATTCTTTTCATCAAACTTAACAGCCATCCCATTCTTAGTAGCAAGCAATATCTGCTGGTTACCTTCTGTAAGAACCACATTAATAAGTTCGTCACTCTCTTCAAGATTTATTGCTATAATACCTCCCTTTCTCGGCCTTGAAAAATTCTCAAGAGCAGTCTTCTTAACAGTGCCTTTCTTTGTGCCCATAATAATAAACCCTTTCTCAAAACTCTCAACAGGGATATAAGCAGTAACCTTCTCATCCTTATCCACATTAAGCATATTAACAATAGCCTTACCTCTCGCCTGCCTGCTCGCTTCAGGAATCACATAAACTTTTAACCAATGCGCCCTGCCCTTATTCGTAAAGAACAATATATATGAAAGTGTATTAGCAACAAACAAATCTTCAACAATATCTTCCTCCTTCGTAGCAGTCGCAAGAATACCTTTCCCTCCTCTTCTCTGCTGCTTATAAGTATCAATAGGCAATCTTTTGATATAGCCATCCCTTGTAATTGTCACAACCATATCCTCTCTCTCAATAAGATCTTCAATCTCAAGCTCCTCTTCCATATCAACAATATCAGTCCTTCTTTCATCGCCATACTTCTGTTTCAAATACAAAAGTTCCTCTTTAATAATATCAAGTATCTTCTGCTCAGAAGCAAGAATCTCTTTCAATCCAGCAATCACTTTTAACAATTCTTTATGCTCAGTCTTAATCTTCTCCTGTTCAAGTGAAGTTAATTTCTGCAGCCTCAAATCAAGTATTGCCAAAGACTGTTTCTCAGAAAGTTCATACTCCTCCATCAGCATTTCCTTTGCATCCAGAACAGATTTACTTTTCTTTATAGAAGCTATAATAGTATCTATACTCTCCAATGCAATAAGCAATCCTTCAAGAATATGCGCTCTATCTTCTGCCTTCCTCAAATCAAACTCTGTTCTCTTCCTTACAACCTTCTGCCTATGTTTTATAAAATAACTAATCATTTCTTTTAGATTAAGTATTCTAGGAGCATTATCAACCAATGCAAGAGTATTAACTCCAAAAGTAGTCTGCATTCTACTATGTTTAAACAACTGGTTAAGTACAATATCCTCATTAGCATCCTGCTTAAGCTCAATAACAATTCTCATCCCTGTTCTATCTGACTCATCCCTTAAATCATAAATCCCTTCAACCTTTTTATCCTTAACAAGTTCAGCAATATGTTCTATCATCTGCGACTTATTAACTTGATAAGGAATTTCATTAACAATAATCGCCTTCCTGCCTTTAACATCCTCAACTGAAGTCTTCGCTCTCACAAGCAACTTGCCTTTCCCTTTAAGATATGCATTAAAAATTCCATGCCTACCGCAAATAACTCCCCCAGTAGGAAAATCAGGTCCTTTAATTATTTGGTTCAGCTCATTAAGGCTTATATCAGGATTATCTATTACTTTTATAGTACCCTCAGCCACTTCCCTTAAATTATGAGGTGGAATATTCGTTGCCATTCCAACAGCAATTCCAGAAGATCCATTAATAAGCAGATTAGGCAGCTTTGAAGGAAGCACAGAAGGCTCATTCTTGCTATTATCATAATTAGGAACAAACTTAACAGTCTCTTTATTAATATCTTCAAGAAGCTCTTCCGCCATCCTGCTAAGCCTTGCTTCAGTATTATGGTTAATAAATCCATTCGCAATAAAAGAATGAGATTTGCTTTCAACCTTTACAGAATAAACTTCTTCTTTTTTACTTAACTTAGTTATTCCTGTTATCTTATTAAACAAGTATTTTTGTTTTAAAAGAAAATCTATAAGCTTTTTATCTTTAGAATCAATAGTTTTAGTTAGTTTTTTGTAATTCTTTTTTAAATTATTGTATCTATCAAAATTATTCTTCTTAATAAATTGAGATTTATATTTATCTCTTAAATAT
>JASMCJ010000055.1 GCA_030753365.1 Candidatus Woesearchaeota archaeon | reverse complement strand
TTCTTCAAGGCAGATGATTGGAATGTTTACTTTTCCTTTTGATGTTTCTATGTAACCGTTTGTTGCTACTAAAGAAGTTCTTTGAAAGCCTGAGGTGTTTGAGCCGTCTACTACTGTTTTTCTCATTATCTGGATTTCATTGGTGATTTGGGCGTTTAATAATAAAGATATTTGCAATGCTGTTTCTAATGCTTCATTGTTCATTGGCAGTGGGGGGCTTTCATCGTATTCTACTAAGCAGGTGTCTTCAGAGTTTGAGACGTAGATGAATTTCTTGCCTTTTTGGGTTTCATGCTTTGCAGCTATGTCTATTTCACCGGTTTCACCGGCTACTGCCCTTAGCTTTCTTTCTATTTTTATGTCAGACTTTTCATCGCTGTTGATTGTTGGACAGTCGCAGAAGAGCTTTTTGCCTGATAATTGCTGATGGATTTCAAGGCCGCATTTGAAGCTGAGTTTTTGATAGTCTACCATTAGGTTAGTGGTTAGAAGGTTTTTATTTAAAAATCTTTGTAAACCTAAACATTGTTAAAACATTAAGTTTAAATAGAATTAAGGTTTATATTTTTTTAATAATGATTTTAAAAAACTTATGAGGTGTTTTTAATGGAAGTTATACTTAAGAAGAAACCTAAGAGTCCAACGATTATTGAAGGTTTTCCAGGATTTGGATTGATTGGTACTATTACTACTGAGTTCTTGATAGATCATCTGAAGACTGAGCAGATTGGAAAGATTATGATGGATGAACTGCCGCCAATGGTGGCTATACATGATTCAAAGGTTGTTGAGCCAATGGGCATATTTTATAGCAAGAAGTATAATCTTATCATTTTACATGTTATAAGCCCTGTTACAGGCATTGAATGGAAGATTTCAAAGGCTTTGGCACAGCTTGCTAAGATGCTGAAGGCTAAAGAAATTATTAGCATTGAAGGAGTGGGAAGTGTTAATGTTGGAACAAAGGATCCAAGAACGTTTTATTATGCAAATGCTCAGAAGAATATTAAGAAATTTTCTAAGATAGGGATAGAGCCTTTAAAGGAGGGCATAATTATGGGTGTTACAGGCACAGTGCTTGTGAGCATGGGTAATATGCCTATTTCATGCATTTTCGCTGAGACGCATTCTGAGCTGCCTGATAGTAAGGCTGCAGCAAGAGTGATTGAGGCTTTGGATAAATATCTTGGATTGAAGGTTGATTCTAAGCCACTGCTTAAGCAGGCTGAAGTGTTCGAGAGCAAGATTAAGGGCATTTTATCCAAAAGCAAGGAGTCTAAAGGTTTGCAGGATAAGAAGAAGCTGAGTTATGTAGGATAAATGTAAATAGGTATTTGCATTTATTTCCTCCCCACTATCGCACAACTTCTCGCGTGTCCCTCCCCTAACACTGGAGTTGCACTTGAAGAACTATATCAATAGTGCTAGAGGTATTATTGGCTGTGAGATACTTTTTCTAAGAAATCACTTAGTTTCTCCTAAGCCTGCTTCAGGCCAGAGCATTCTGTCTTCTTTCTCTGGGAGGTATGATGGCTTTTGAATGTAGCCTTTGATTGCATCCTGGAACCTGTAGGAGTATCTGTAGAGGTCTAGTTTGGCGAATTCTATGTCTCTTTTAATGATTCTTTTAGCAAATAAGGTGTTAAAGTTCTTTAATATGGGATGGTTTCTCCAGCCATTGCCGCTTTCATACTGATAGTCCAGCTCAAGCTTGGAGTCAAGCTGGATTGTTACTTCACCCCAGTTTGACTTGAATTTCTGCCCCTGATGCATTACCTGCTCAGTTCTTAGCATTAGTACTGTGAGGTTTAAGTTTAGAATATACCTATAATATTTGTCAACATCCTTTTTTATTCTCCACCAGACTATTACTTCCCCCCCTTTTTTTTGGTTTTCCCTGTTTAAATAGAATGTTTCAGGGAAGGCTGAACCTGATTTGCTTACAAAGCCTTCATCAACGAGCCAAAAGTACATCAACCTGTAAAGATTGGGAAGACTGAAGTAATCCCTATGCTTTATTGTAAAGTTTGCAGCTTTGATATATATCCTGTCTGTGTCAGCATGTTTTATTTCTGCGGCCATTACAGGTATTTTCTGTTTTCAGACTTATTTAAATGTTTCTTTGAGTGGTTTAATTTTGGAGAGGTTTAAAGGATTAATTAATAAGTGTTTAGGATTACATAATAAGGTTTTTAATGAATATTAGGAAAAGGTTTATATATTATAGGATTACATAGTAAGATATTTTGGCCAAAACTGAGAGAAAAAAGCTGCAAATAGAGAAATCTTTTTTAGCACAGAATAGAGATATCCTTCTTTCTATATTGAGTTCTTTGCCTCCTAACGAGAAGAAAGAGATTATTTCGCTGCTGAAGGAGCAGGTTAAGGATGA
>JASMCJ010000054.1 GCA_030753365.1 Candidatus Woesearchaeota archaeon | reverse complement strand
TTTAGTTTGGGTTTTATACCCCGATGCTTGCATCGGCTTAATACGCAAACTAAATACTAAAAATACCCCGCAGCTTGCTGCGATTGGGATTTTTTATTGGCTCAACAAACCTTCTTATATTATTATTTCAGTTTCTATCTTCTCCAAATCACAAAACTCAGAAGCAAAATTATAGGCTCCTGCATTAAGAAATATTATGCCATCTCCTACCTTTGGGTTGTTAAGGTAAACTCTGTATCTGAACAAATCCATTGAGCAAGGTGTTTCTCCTTTGATAACATAAGGCTTTCCTTTTTCTTTAGAAAGTTCTCCTTCAACAATTAATTTGACAGGCACAATCAATGCATCTAGGTTAGAGTTGTAAATAGAAGCATTTACAATAATATTATTTTCATAGATACCTTTGATATATGTGATGAGCTTGATGGCTGGAGCAGCAATAAACCTTCCCGGTTCAATCATTAGCTTTGTGTTGTTCTTATTAAGGAAATCCTTTAATTCATTAATTCTTTTGAAAATGGAGTTAAAAACATCAACATTTGTGTTTGCATAGGTAGAAGGAAGTCCTCCTCCTATGTTTAATACATTAATGTTTTCTAATGTGTCTTTGTCAAACATGTTTGAAACTTCATAAGTTAAGTTCCATTCTGCCATGTTCTGTGTTTTCCTATGAAAATGTATCCCTAATGAAGTTATGTTTGGATTTCCTTTTAATTCTTTTATCTTTTTGCTAACTATTTCACTTGGCATTCCAAACACAAAATACTTCTCAGTTCTGATTGAGTTCTCTTTGAGCTTAACCCTAAGCATAAGTTCTATTTTAGTGTCCTTTTCTTTTAGGTAATTAAGCAAGATATCAAGGTCGTTCTCATTATCAACAATGAATTTGGAAATCCCTTGTTTGATAAGCTTGTCAATAAGTTCAGTGTTCCAAGTCTGTGCTAAAAATATTACTCTTGATTTGTCTTTGATACGTTTTAACTCATTTGTTATGTGTATGCTAAACAATGAATTAGTGTTCTCTTCTAATATGCTTGTAACAATAGGGTTAGTTTTTGAGCTATAAGAAATAATGTCAGCGGTTTTTTTAATTATCTTATATTGTTCTAATGCTTTGCTCTTTGACAAAACAAACTTTGGTCTTTCCATTATTTTCCCCTTTTCTCCTTCAAAATTCCATCTTCGTCCAATTCTTCTAGCGCATTAATCATCGCCAAAGGAAACATAATAGTAACATCACCGATAACAGTAGCAACATCACTCTCATCCTTAACCTTTCCCCAGGACTTAGCCTCTTCAGTAGTAGCTCCGCTCATAGAACCTGAACTCTTATGCGCAGTAGTCATATACACAGCATACTCAGCCCCTCCATTAAGAAGGGTGCTAAGGATAGCATGATGCTTAGAAACACCTCCTCCTAAGGCAATCACCGCCTTCTTTTCATCATGTGATGTACATAAAAGAATATTTCCAAAATCCTTCACAACATCAACAATAAAATCCTTATGCTTCTCCTGGAATAGATAAAGATGAAACCCAAACGCTCCATCAGTAACCGCAGGGCAAAAGATAGGAACATTGTTCTTAGCGGCTTGATAAAGAATAGAATTATCATCATTTAGCATTAATCCTATTTCTCTGAGCATTCCTGATACGGTCCATTGCTTTTGCTTTGCATATAGTTTGTCAAGAATAGGCATGATAGAATCCTCAAAGTTCATATAGCTTTCATTGTTAATAAGAAGGTTACCAATACGATTTATACCTTTCTCATGCAGCTCAATATCGTCATTTTCAAAGCTGCCAATAGAAAATTTTTCTCCTTTTGCTTTCATAATATCTTCTTCAATGCCTCCTACAGTTGTCACAATCACATTAGCCATTTTAAGTTTGATAACCTGCGCAAAAAAACCTCTTAACCCTGAAGTGACCATATTAGAAGTAAAAGTAAGAAATATCTTAGCATTGTTTTTCTTCATTTTAACAATAACATCGCTTGCTTTCTTTAGTTCAATGCTTTGAAATCCAATATTCCCATAACTACTTACAAGCTCTTTAACGCTCATACCTTTTTTCCATTTAAAGTCATTAACAAGTGCCATTTTAGACCTCCAAAATAAATTTAAATAATATTAAAAAATGCTAGAAATATCTCTATAATACTCTCAGATTAAAACTTGAATATACATAATGATATCTTGAGTTCATATAAGAATAAAATCCTTTTTTATTTATAAAGGTTTGCTCAAAATCTCTTTAACTTTCTTATATTTTGTATCTATTTCTTCAATCAGTCCAACAACTTTCTGCTTATATTCTCCCAAACCTTTCCAATCAAGCACAACCAATTCAGCTTTAGGTGTAGTCCTTTCTATAGCTTGTCTCAACAGATTTTCATTAAGAACCTCTAACATATACTTAGGGCAAATGTGTCCTACTGCGTAGTTTGAGTTTAACATAATCTTATTAGCAGTATGATTATAATGCCCTCCTCCTAAGACTGTGACAGTTTTATACTTTTTAACAGGCTTCTCTAAAAGCTCAACAATAGTCTTTGCAATGATGTCTCCGGCTTTTTTGTTTATCCATTGTTCTTCATGACTGCCAATCTCTATGAACATGGCAGGCTTAGAGAGAAAAGGTCCATGATGCGTGCATTCCATTGTAATCTCATGCCCTAAATCTTTTCCTAGTCTGTTCATTATCAAGAAGGCTTCTTTAAGGTAGGAAGCAGGAGCAACACACAACTTCCCATCAACCCCTCCAAACTCAGCTTTATTCCAGTTTCCTGGCGCATGACAACTTAAGGAATGAACACCTTTTACGCTCTGATGTTTTGTTGCAAATACAAATATATCTGCATTTATTTCCTTATCAATGTTTTCGCAATAGATTGATTCTTTGTTTACTGTGTAAAGCTTAATGTTGTTTAACTCGTAAATGCTACTTTCCTCGAATTTTTCGTCTAATTCTTTAAAATTGAATAGGTTGATTAAGGAATTTTTGATGTTTAATCCTGCAGGATCCTTCTTTGAAACAATGATTGCAAACTTCATCTTTAGTAGTAAAGTGACTAACTTAATAAAAATTCCTATATAACCACTTTTCAGACGCTACCTTTAAATATAATGTTTGGTTTTTCTCTGTTATGGCAGAGCAATTAGAACTATTTAGAAACTTACCAAAAGAAATATCTAGATTGAACACTCTAAAAAATTATGGCATATTGAAGAAGGATTTGGATTCGTTTAATTATAGACAATCACGAGAAATATATTTTGGTTATCATAATATATTCATGCCTCATGAAATGATGCAAAGTTTAGATGCTCCTGAGATAACAGTTATCTTTCAGGGAGGATATGTAATAAAAAAGATGCCTGAGCTTTTTGAAGCCCTTAAGGAAGAATTCTTTGAAATCATTATCCCTGAAATGAATAAAGTTGTATATAGGAGGTCAGTAGGAGCAAGAACATATAGAGATGCTGATACTTCATATACCCCTCATCATGATAAGGACATAAGCCAAAAAAGAAGATTATTCTCACTTGACGAAAAAGTTAAACAACAGTTTATAGATTCATTTAGGAAGAATTATGTTGGTTCTCTTGAAGAAGATTATGGTTATGGATTCGAGGATGTTAAGTATGAGAGATTATATAAAACCAGTAACTTTAATTTTATTAAAAAAACATATAAAAAAAATGCCTCAGGAAACACTTGAACTCTCTGCAAGAAGGTATGCCCCAACTTATTATGCTAGTCCTACTACAAGGATAATTCTGCCACCAGAATCATTCGCCATAGGTAGTTTCTTCAAAATGACCCAACCAGATAAATATGCATCTCTCAAATCATGGCAGGAATCAAGAAGAGAAAGCAAAGACTCCTTCTGTGAATTAAAAGGCGAATATCAAATATCCCTTAATGAGAAAACTCCAAAAGGAAAAAATAAAAAAATAAAAAAAGATATTTTATCATTAAAACCTTCTGAATTGTTATTTGCCCTAAAGCAAAAAATGCGTTTTGAATTAGGCAGCTATAATCTCTGGAATGTTGGAGGCAGTGGTGTCATATCTCCAACTAAAGAAACTGACCACCCTTACACAGGCACAGTTGTTATGACTGCAAACATAAAATCCATGGACAACGCCGTCAAAGGTGAGGTGTCAAAATACTGGTTTACAAGCATAACAGGCCCTTTCATCAAAGGCAAAGAATTAAGCCTAACAGACCTCTACTGTGGCTGTCAGGATTTCAGATGGAACAGTACTAAAGAAGGATACACAAACATAAACACAGTATGCACCCATATTGCAGCCCTAATGGACTTTGCAAAAGAAAGCCCTAAAGATATAAGGAACTACTTAAACACAGGCAAAGCTAAAGATTCTGAAGTTTTCCTCCCTTTTAATTTTAATGATTCAAATCTTCATATAGACATATTAATAGACCATCTTTTTAACACCACTAACTTCTCTGAGATAAGCCAGCGTATATTAAAAAATCCAGAAATATATACTCCTAAATTAACAGACCTTATCAAAGAAGAAAAAGTATTTTATGATGTTTTAGTCCAAAGAAATGCTAAGAGAAATACTGATCCTAAAAACACAGACCCTTTTGACTCATTATCTCATAGCCTGAAATCTATCTTAGGAAAGAAAGGTTATAGGCTGAAAGGCCATTGTATAGAATTTAAGGATACAGAGTATCAAACTGTTTCCTTAAGCTATGAAAGAGGGCCTTATATAAGAAGAATACTTTTCAATGAAAAATTCCCGCCAATAACTACTCTAAGAAGAAAACTCCCAAATCAGGAAGTCAGAATATTTGACTCAGATACCACTCCTAATCATCCATTTAGTTATCTATTTGAGCCGCAAAAAGTACTAGACGACAGAACAAGGAAAAAAACCCTTTTTGAAGTAAGAATACCTTTTGGTCTAAAAGTTCCAAAGATATTATGGAGAGATTATGCAAAAACTATTCATAAATACAGCTCTGGAGGGATAGAAGGGGTTATTTCTAAAGTAAGAAATAGAAAAAAAATTCCTAATCAAAAAGTTCTCATTGCCTGGTTGGAAGCATTAAAGGCAGGATAAAGAAAGCTTTTTATTCTCAGTTTAAATTATTAATCTCATGAACAATTTAATGCAATTATACTCCAAGTTCTATGACAAATTCGGGGCTCAGGGCTGGTGGCCTGTGGCAAAGAAAGGCAGCATAAAACCTTCTTACCATAATAAAGAGCTACTAACAGAAACTCAAAAGCTTGAGATATGTTTTGGGGCAATTCTTACGCAGAATACTAACTGGAAGAATGTTGAGAAAGCTATTATTAATCTTAACAAAGAGAAGTTGATAGATATAAGGAAGATAAATAAGGTGAATCAGGAAGAACTGGCAGGCTTAATAAGAAGTGCAGGCTATTTCAATCAAAAGGCTGTTAAGCTGAAAGTGTTCTGTGAGTATTTAGAAAGAAATTATGATTCAAGTTTTGATTTATTCTTCAAAAAGCCAATAAAAGAGTTAAGAGAAGAACTTTTATCAATAAAAGGCATTGGTCCTGAGACAGCAGATTCAATAATACTTTATGCTGCCCAGAAGCCAATGTTTGTGGTTGATGCATATACTAAGAGAATCATGCATAAGCTGGGCTACTGTGATGAGAATGTTAGTTATGATGAACTCCAAAAAATGTTTACCTTATCTTTACCTAAAGATGTTAAACTATTCAATGAATATCATGCACTCTTAGTCCAGTTTGGGAAGGAATACTGCAAGAAAAACCTCAAATGCGAAGAATGTTTCTTAAGAAACCATTGTAACCAAATTCATTCTAATCCCCTCAAAAAATCATAATCTTTATAAACAATCCCGCTTTTTTAAAAGTCATGGCAACAAAAAAAGCTTCAGTGGGCTCATTACAAAAAGGTTCTTATGTTATAGTAGATGGCCATGCCTGCAGAGTAGCAGACACCCAAACTTCAAGGCCTGGAAAACATGGACACGCAAAAGTAAGAATGAGCGCAGTGGGCTTGATAGATGGAAAGAAAAGAGTTGTAGTCATGCCAGGTCATGATCAGGTTGATGTTCCAATAGTTGAGAAAAAGAATGCTCAGATATTATCAATTCAAGGAGACACAGCAAACGTTATGGATACTGAAAGTTATGAAACATTCGATTTAAAAATTCCTGAAGACTTAAAAGAAGGTTGTGTAGAAGGAGCCAAGGTTTTATATTGGGATATATTAGGCGACAAAGTAATGAAGCAGATACGAGGAGAATAATAAATGGCAAAATTTCCAGAAGCTCAAGCAAGACTGTTCAAAAACAAATTTGTATGTAGAAAGTGCAAGACAGTTGTAAAAGCATTCAACATGCTTGTTATACAGGGCAAAGTAAAATGCAAGAAATGCCACGGTAAGGCATTAAGGCCGTTAAAAAAATAGGTGAACTTATTTTTATAAAATGGATATTCAATCAATCTTAGCTATAGTATTTATCCTTCTTCTCTCTTTATTTCTTTTATCAAAAAGAAAAAAAATACAATTCCAAAAAGTTCTAACACCCTTAATCTACTTTATAATGTACAGGACAAAGTTAGGCTTAAATGCCATGGATAAACTAGCAAAAAAATTCTCCAAACCCTTAAAGTATATAGGCTATGTTGGCATAGCAATCGGTTTCATAGGCATGGGTTTCCTTGGCTGGTCATTAGTAAGCAACATTTACAAATTATTAACTCTACCCTCAGCTCCTTCAGGCGTGGGCATAATCCAGCCATTCAAAGCAGGCGTAAAAGGAACAGTCTATGTACCCTTCTTTTACTTCATAATCTCAGTATTCATAATTGCAGTAGTGCATGAATTCTCTCATGGTGTAATGGCAAGGCGCCACAATATAGAAATCAAGTCAAGCGGGTTTGCCTTCTTCGGCATACTATTGCCTATACTTCCAGCAGCCTTCGTAGAGCCTGACGAAGAAATGTTAAAACAAAAAGAGAAAAGAGTTCAGCTCTCAATCTTTGCAGCTGGACCATTCTCTAATATCGTATTAGCCTTCCTTATACTTCTCATTACATGGGCAGTCTTAACACCTTTAGTATCATCTGCCATAGATTATGATGGTGTTTTAGTCACAGGTCTAGCAGCAGGTGAATTTCCTGCAGAAAAAGCAGGAATGTCAGGGAATGAAGTGATTACTAATGTGGAGAACATGCCTATTGATACAATTGCAAATTTTACTAAGGTGTTAGAGAAGAGTTCTCCTGGAGATCAAATATCTGTTACAACAAACAAAACAGAATATCTTGTAACTCTTGCATCTAATCCTGAAGACAAGGATAAGCCTTATTTAGGAGTCTTAATCAAGCAAAACACAAAAATCAATGAGGATTTCACTCAGAAATATGGTAGTGTAACACCAAAGGTTTTGTTCTGGATATTCGGCTTATTTACATGGTTATTCATTCTGAACCTTGGCATAGGTATCTTTAATCTAATTCCCATAGGCCCGATAGATGGGGGCAGAATGATGCAGGTTGCACTGCAAGGCATCTTCAAAGAAGAAAAGAGAGCGAACAAAGTCTGGAAGAGCATAAGCATCTTTTTCTTCCTTCTTGTAATAGCTAACTTTGTGATAGTGTTTGTTAAGTAGATATATTCTCTTTTATATATAATATTTTAAATAATATCTTAGTTATATATAATGTATTTATTAAAAATGGAATACCTACATACGCATACTAGAGCAGATCCTGGCTGGTCTAATTGGGATTCTATACCTAATTCAGAGCAGATTATTGCGAATGGCAGTAAAAAAATATTAGTATTGTTATACTCTAATTATGTAGTTGTTCCAGGAATTATTCAACAATATAAATACAAACAAACTTCTCATGGCATGGAAGTTTCAAAAGTAATATCTGTTCCTGAATCAGATAGAAAAAGTATAGACTCAATTGTTAGAAGAAACATAAGAGGAGTTAAATGTCCATACAAAAGAGCTTCTACTTACCCTATGAACTTTTGGAGGTAATAATCTTCCCAAAACCTTCCAGCTTCTCTCCATCCAACAGCTTTCTTAGAATGTCTTTTAACTCT
>JASMCJ010000053.1 GCA_030753365.1 Candidatus Woesearchaeota archaeon | reverse complement strand
GGGCTTGGCATTGGTTGTTATACTTATTAGTCTAGGGCTTTTGTTTGCTGTTAAGTTTACTGCGTTAAAGCCTGCTACTTCTGGAGCTAGGCAGGCTTATACTAAGACTGTGAAGGCTGCTAATATGCTGAATACATTGCTTAAGACAACTAGCTTAGATTGTCCTGGAGGGGCTACAATTACGCAATTGATTCAGGACTGCGCTACTGCAGGAGTGTCTCAAATAAATTGTGATGATGGAACTGGTAGCACAGAAGATTCATGCGCTCATGTTAAAAGGATTATAGGAGATGGTGAAGTTTCACCAAATGGTATATTTGGAGCAACGTTTGTTGAATGGGGGCAGGATTTTTATTTTACGGTTAAAAAAGGAGGTATCTCTGTAGTGGGCATACCTCCTGTTGGTACTGAATGCACTGGCGCAAAAGAACATAAAGACCAGCCGATTCCTATTCCTGGAGGGTTGGTTACTGTTACGCTTGAGCTTTGTGGATAAGGCTTAATATGCTTGAAACATAAACATTTAAATAAAAAATCGGTTTTCTAGAGTGTATGGAAGATAAAAAAGAATGGCTTTTCATGAAGGTTTATGATAAGCAGTATAAGAAGCTGTTAATTATACCTTTTGTGCTGCTTTTCATAGCATTGGTGCTTATTTTTTATAAGTATTCTACTACTGGTGAGTTTATTGAGAAGGGTATTTCATTGAAAGGAGGGACTACTATTACTATCCCTATGGTTAAAGGGGTTAACATAGAAGAGCTTCGCGCGAGCCTTTTGTCCAGTTTTCCTGGGCGTGATATTAATATTAGAGAGTTGTCAAGGATTGGGCAGAGTTCAGGGATTATTATAGAAGCTGATGTTGATCCTGAGGAGACGGATGAGTTAAGTAGTTTCCTTGAAAAGGTAGAGAGAGAGCTTAGCATAAAGAAGGATGACTATTCTATTGAGATTATTGGCTCATCATTGGGTGAGAGCTTTTTTAGGGAAACTATTGTTGCGATTTCAATTGCGTTTCTGTTTATGGGTATTGTGGTGTTTATTTATTTTAGGAGCTTTGTGCCAAGTATTGCTGTTATTTTGTCAGCGTTCTCAGATATTATAGAAACATTGGCTATTGTGAATTTGTTAGAGATTAAGCTGTCAACTGCAGGCATTGCTGCGTTCCTTATGCTGATTGGTTATTCTGTTGATACTGATATTTTGTTGTCAACAAGAGTGCTTAAGGTGACTGAAGGTACTGTGTTTGAGAAGATTAAGGGAGCAATGAGAACTGGGCTTATGATGAGCGGGACAACTATAGTTGCTATATTGACTGCTTTGATTTTTACTCAATCTGAAGTTATAAGGCAAATTATGATTATCTTGCTTATTGGCCTTGGTATAGACCTGATTAATACATGGATACAGAATGCAGGATTGTTAAGGCTTTATGTGGAAAGGAAGCAGAAACCGTATGAAGAAAAGTCAGGCAATGATGTTGAGGGAGAATATGAATAGGAAGATTAAGAAGATTTTTACGAATCCCAGGATAATCATTTTAATAATTTGCTTAGTTCTGGCTGTTGTTTCTATATCTCCTAATCTTAATGTTAAGGGTGTTACTATAAGGAATGTTGTTGCAAATTCGTCAGCTTCTATTGCAGGGATTATAGGCCCGACTCCTAATGCAAGGCCTATGAATAGGGAGAGAATATTGGCTATAAATAATGTTGTGATTAATGATGTGGAAGAATATTATGGTGTTGTAGAAAAGCTGGAGATTAACCAGACTGTCCATGTTAAGACTAATAGAGGATTGTATAAGCTATTAATGAGGGCTGAGACTGAAGAAGTTGTGCTGAATGAGACAATAAAGAGGATAGTGACTGAAGAGGTTTTTGATGAGGCTACTAATAAGACAGAGAATGTTACAAGGATTGTGGAAGAGCCAAAGAAAGAGGTGTATGTTCTTGGTGTTGAAGATATTGGATTGAGAGTGTATAATCCTCCTAAGACTAATATTAAGCAAGGGCTTGATTTACAAGGAGGGGTTAGAGTTTTGCTTAAACCTGAAGAGAAGGTTTCAAAGACTTATACTGATGATCTTATTTCAAGCCTTAACCAAAGGCTTAATGTGTATGGATTGAGCGATGTTGTGATTAGGAGTTCAAATGATTTGTCAGGCAACCAATATATTCTTATTGAGCTTGCAGGAGCTAATGAGGAAGAGGTTAAAGAGCTTATTGCAAAGCAGGGCAAGTTTGAAGCAAAAGTTGGAAATAATACGGTGTTTAGAGGAGGAGAGGATATTACTTATGTTTGCAGAAGCGCTGATTGTTCAGGTATTGACCCTGGCAGAGGCTGCGGAGTTGCAGCAGGAGGAGGTTATGTGTGCAGGTTTAGATTTTCTATATCGTTGAGCCCTGAAGCTGCTGAGAGGCAGGCAAGCCTTACAAGGGATTTAGAGGTTATTGTTGAAAATAATGATGAGTATCTTAGCGAGAAGTTGTATCTTTATCTTGATGATAAGGAGGTTGACCAGCTTAATATTGGCGCTGATTTGAAAGGAAGGGCTGTGACAGATATACAGATTTCTGGGACTGGAGGAGGAGCTACTAACCAGGAGGCAGTGTATAATGCATTACAGAATATGAAGAAGCTGCAGACGATGTTGATTACTGGTTCGCTTCCTGTGAAACTTAATATTGTTAAGACTGATAATGTTTCTCCTGTCTTGGGTGAAGAGTTTGTTAATAATGCACTTTTTATGGGATTATTGATTTTGATAAGCGTTGCAGTAATGGTTTCTTTGAGATATAGAAAGATTCAGATTACTGTGCCGATGACTGTTAGCCTAATTTCAGAGGTTGTTCTGCTTATAGGGGTTGCTTCAATTATTGGATGGAATATTGATTTGCCGGCGATTGCTGGTATTATTATTGCTATTGGTACTGGAGTTGACCATCAGATCGTGATTGCTGATGAGACTATTGGCGGGAGATCTGTACAGATATTTGATTGGAAGAAGAGGATTAAGAAAGCGTTCTTTATTATTACGGCTGCATATCTTACTACTGTTGTGGCTATGATGCCACTTATTTTTGCTGGTGCTGGCTTGTTGAAAGGGTTTGCGCTTACAACTATTATTGGTGTTAGTATTGGTATTTTTATTACAAGGCCTGCGTTTGCTAATGTTGTTGAGATTTTGCTGAGAGAGTAAAGAATTCTTGATTTAAATAGAAATTAATGTAACTATCATAAAATAACAAAAACACTTAAATAATAGGGTGTGATTCTTTTGATATATGCCTGCATTCGATACTGTAGAAAGAGAAACTCAGATTGATAATAAGCCTGAAAAGCTTATGTTTAGAAGGCTTAGTCCTGAACAGATGGAAGCAAATGTCAGGAAATTTCTCTTAGAAGATATTCTTGATAAAAATCATTATGTTCCTAAAGTTGTTGAAACCTGCTTATGGAGAGGTGGTAAAAATAGGGAGTTTTCTTATGAGGATATGGTTAGGTTATATGAAGCTTCTATCGAAGTTAATCCTAAGCTTAGATATGAAAGTGTTTCAAAGGGAATAAATATTAAACTTAACTTTGGAGCTGATTCAGGAGAATCACATGCAGAGAATACTAATTCACAGTTACAAACTGCAAAAATGCTGCCTGATGGGAGAGCTGCTAAGAAAGATATTACTTTTGAAGAAAGATTTTCTGAGGTTGATTTTAGAGAGCTGGAAGAAAGGCTTAATGAGGAAGAAGTTATGGGACAAAAGGATGCAATAAGGCAAGTGTTAAAGCCGTTGATTAATACTAAGCATAGAGGTATGCCTAAGAAAGGGATTCCCAGTCTTTATCTGACGGGACCTTCTGGCGTAGGAAAGACTAGCTTAGCTGAAATACTTGCTGAAATTTTAGAAGTTCCTTTGCTTTACTTACAGGGTTCAGAGTATCAGGAGAGACATACTGTTAGGAACTTGTTTGGAGCACCTGTGAGTTATGTTGGTTATGATGAAAAAGAACCAGGAGGTCTTTTGACTCATGCTATCAGGAGAGACCCTTATTCTATATTTCTCTTCGATGAGATGGATAAGGTTCATCCGAAGGTGTATGAAGCTCTTACAAGTTTTCTTTGGGATGGTTTTCTAATAACACCTCCAAAAGGAGAGAGGTATGATTTCAAAGGATACTTCATTTTTACAAGCAATACTGGAAATAAATTATCAGAGCAGAGTATGGGAAGGCTTATAGGTTTTGAAGCTAATTCAGGCTTGTCTGAAAATGAGGCTGAGAAAAATAGAATTATTTCCATACTTGAGCAACAAGGAATTTCAAGGCCATTCCTTGGCAGAATAAGTGAGTTTGTCAATTTTAATGCTTTGGATGAGGATACCCTTGATAAGATTCTTAATAAAAATATAGGTGAGGCTAATGGGCAGCTTAAATATTATAATATAAATGTAAATGATGAGGCTAAAGAAGAAATTATTAGAAGAGGGAATCCTTCTAAATTTGGAGCGCGTGAGGTTTATAATAATCTTAATAGGTTTGTTGTTAGTGAGCTTAACTATGAGTTTGAGATGAATAATAGTATTGTTGAAGGGAGCGTTGTACAGGTTGATTTTAAGGATGATGAGTTTAGGTATTCTATTCCTAAAGAGGATTTCCTGCTTGTAAAGAGTGTTGCTTCATCTTGAGTTGGAAATAATTAGATAAGAAAGGCTATTTTTTTCAAAAAGAATATAAGCTCGTGCCTATTTCTGTATTTTAATGAATCTATTAGATAGAATAAAGAAGCCGTTAGTGATAGTGAATCCTAACGCTAATGAAGGAAGGGCAGAGGAGAGATGGGAACTAGTTGGATATTCTCTTAGAAGGAAAGGTTTTGATTATGATGTAGAGATTCCAAGAACAAGGGAAGAAACTATTGAAGTGGTTAGAAAAGACAGAATGCATGAAGCTATTTTTGTGTTTAGTGGTGATGGAGGAGTGAATGCTGTTTCTAAAGGATTGATGCAGAATAAATATGGGAAAGATAAGATTTTAGTTGCATTGCCTGGAGGTTCTGCTAATGATATTGCAGAGGAGTGCGGTTATGGGAGTTTGGATAATGTTTGTGATAAATTGATTAAAGGAACTGAAAGAGAGATGGATGGATGGAGAGTAAATGAAGAACCTTTTCTGGGGTTTGCAAGTATTGGATTAGGGGCAGCAATATTAGAAGAGAGAAATAAGAGACGCTTCTTTAGAGGGAAGATTGCTTATGTTACTGGTGCTGTGAGAGCGCTTTTTAGGTATAATACTCCTAAGAGTATGAACCTTAAGATTGATAAAGAGGATGTTGAGAAAAGTGTTCTTATTGGAGTTGTTTCTAATATTAGGTTTTATGCAGACCATATGAAAATAGCACCAGATGCTATATATGATGATGGGCAGATGGATTTATGTCTTATGGAAAATTTGAGGACAGTATTCCAAAGCTTGCCAGTAGTTTATAAAGGGACACATATTGGTAATAAAGGAGTACATTATGTTAAAACAAGAAAACTAAAGGTGTATAGTCCGACACCTGTCCAGTTAGAAGTTGATGGAGATTTCATTGGGAAGTATGACCGCTTTAAGTTTGAGCATGCTGGTGGGATAAGAGTTCTTGTGGCTAAGGGGAATGGCCGTTAAAGAATTTATTGTTTAGATTATTCCTAAGCCGGAAGCGGTTGATAGTAAACCTGAAGCAATGATGATTATTAGCACAATCTTTTTGAATAGTTTTTCGTTTATCTTGTGGATAAGCCTGGTTCCAGTTAATCCTCCCAAGAATAAAGCTGGCAGGAATAATGCTGTGTAGCCGATTGTTTCTAGAGTTATTAGGTTTCCAATCAGAAGGAAAGGGATTGTGATTAGATTAAGGATAATAAAGTAAGCTATTAAGTTTGCCCTAAATGTTCGCTTTTCTATGTTTTGGTTTGTGAAGAATAGTACAACTGGAGGACCACTCATTGCTGTGCTTCCATTTAAAATTCCACTGATAAAGCCAACTATGGCAAAGGCAGATCTTTCTCTTTTTATTTCTTTCTTGAAACCGGTTAAGAAAGCTATAGCAAATAAGATAATAATTAAGCCAACAGAGATTTTTAAGATAGTAACGTCTAAAAATAGTAAGAGATAAGTCCCAAGAGGAATTCCTAGTATGCCTACTAGTATTAATGGCCAGATTCTTTTTAGATTAACAAATTTTCTTGCTTCAAATAAGAGGAATAGATTGATTAGTATTTGGAGCAGAAGGATGATTGGGGTGACTGTCTTTAAAGGAAGAAAGAGCATCATTAAAGGTACTGAAATAAGGGCGAAGCCAAAGCCAGTTAATCCTGAGGTTATACCTGCCAGGAAGATTATAATCAATCCAAGGATCATAAAAGTAGTAATCATAGTATTTATTTATGGGTTAGATGTTCGTAGGCTGAATGGGCTGCCATGACCCCTTCAGCAACACCGGTTATGGCTTGCTTGAAAGCTGTGTCTACAACGTCGCCTGCTGCAAATAATCCAAGGATGTTGGTTTTTGATTTTCTATCGATAATAATTTCGTCTTTTTCATTGGTTTTTATTCCTAAATCTTTTGCCAGGCCTGAGATAGGGAGCCTGCCGATTTCAATGAATAATCCATCTATGTTGAATTCTTTCTTTCTTTTGTATGGCTTGTCAAAGATTATTTGATTTACAAATTTGTCGCCTTTGATTTCAAGGATGTTTGTGTTGGTGATGATTTCAATCTTTTTGTTTTCAATGACTTTTTTGTAGTTGATTGGCTCTGCACGGATTTTTTCTTTTCTGTAAATGATATATACTTTTTTTGCGTATTGTGAGAGTAAGAGAGCTTCTTTTGCTGCTGAGTCTGAGCCGCCTACAACCCCTACGATTTTGTTTTTGTAGAAATAGCCGTCGCATAAAGCGCAGTAGTGCACGCCTTTTCCTGTGAATTCTTTTTCACCAGGGATGTTTAGCTTTCTTACTTCTGTGCCTGTGCAGAAGATGATTGTTTTTGTTAAGTAGTTGTCTTCTTTTGTTGATATATGGAATAATGTGTCTTGCTTTTTTATTTTAATTACTTTTTCTTCTTTGAGAGTTATGTCATATTCCATTGCGTGTTCTTTTAGTTTATTGGCTAAAGCCATTCCACCAATTTGGGTGAAGCCGGGATAGTTCTCAACTGAATGGGTTGTGTTGATTGTTCCGCCCATTATTTTTCCAAGAATTAATGTTTTCAGGTTAAATCTTCCGGAATAAATAGCAGCTCCAAAGCCTGCACAGCCTGTGCCTATGATTATTGTGTCAAATGTTTCCATAGAAAAAAGAGAATAGGCTGGGTTTATAAATTTTTAGCTCATTCAAGGATAGAAGTTTAATTGTTTCTGGTTAATTAAGGATTATTTTGCATTTTGAAGCTGTTTTCCAATAATTTTGATTAACGAAAGTTTTATATATAATTCTTATTATAAAAAAAGTATTATGGCACAGGAATCTGCATTTAGAGAGGCGTTAATATTTTTTGGTGAAATTGGCATTTATGATGTGGTTTTGCCGTTCCTGTTAGTTTTTACAATAATTTTCGCTATTCTTGAGAAGACGAAAGTGTTTGGCATGGAGGAGGTTGATGGAGTAAAAGTTACAAGGAAGAACCTTAATGCTATTA
>JASMCJ010000052.1 GCA_030753365.1 Candidatus Woesearchaeota archaeon | reverse complement strand
CAAAATAGCTCCCAGTAGTAACCAATAATGTATTTAGATCCTCATTATCTACACACTCCTTCGGAATCCTTTCTATATATGTAAAACTATCAAGCCCCTTCCCGCTCTTTGGAGAAATCTCTATCTCAACAACAGCATCATTTCCCAAACACTCAATCTCTTCCCTGCTCATATCCACATGCTCCTTAGTTTCAGAAAAAAGATCTGTCAATACATTCTCATCCGTTGATGGCAGAGCACCAGTAAAAGCAACAGGCGTACCAGCATCAAGAACATCATCCACTAGAATATCTCTTACCTCCTCAACAGTAGGCTCAATAATAGTAGACCCGCAATTAAACATATTCTCCTTATGCTTAGGCCTTGTAGCGCTTCCCCTGCCTTCCAGCATCATAATAAGATTACCATTATTCACCACAAAGCAAAGATAATTAGGTGACGGAATATCAATATCTCCTATATCAAATGATTCCTCAAGTTCATTATCCATCATAAGGAAAACATTATCCTTAGAACTACTATCAACACTACCCTGGATTTCAGGCATATCACTTAACTCTGAAACATCAATCTCCTTACTCTTATCAACAAAATAAATCTCATCAATCTCACAAAGCCCTTTATACTCAAACTCATTCACAGACCCTGCATTACGCGCAGCTCCATCAATAGCTGCTTTAGTCTTCTCCTGAAAAAGCTTTAAGCTAGTATCGCATTGACTACTTAAATTAGACTTAATAATATTATACCCAAAAATAATTATAACTCCTGCAGTAAGAACAGCCAGTAAGACAATAAGTGTTCCATTAAACTGCGCTTTCTTGCCATACTTAACATAACCAGAACCTGCAAACAAAGTCACAAGCAAAAACCACACCGCCATAGCAGAAAGGCTTAGATTCTCTCCTGAACCTTTTTTAGACACATCCTGCAACCCTGTAACTGGAGTAACCTTCCCAAAAACCCCATTTTCATCCAAAACAACAACCTTCCTTACAACAGATACTTCATCATTACCAGAATCATAAGCAGCAGCAAGAGGCATCAAAGTAATATTCATAACTAGCCAAACAAGAACAAAAAACCTTACAACCTTAACCTCTTTTTCAAAATACATAATCTCTCTTTTAATATAGAAGCTATAAATATTTTTCTAATCAGTAACCTTATCAGAAGTAACAAAATCATACTGTACTGTATCATTTGCAGTAATATCCCATAACGCTGCATGAGATTGTACTCCTGAAATAGTAAACTCTAACTCCTGAACCTCTTCAGGCTTACCTGAGCAAATCTTACTCTCAACTTCATCACCCAAAGACTTGCGAGACCTTTCCTTCCTTAACATTATAACAGTATCATTCCCGCATTTAGCAAGCACAACAACTTTATCACCATTATTCAGCTTCTTGTTCCTATTTGTCTCTATATGCATTAAATTAGAAATAGACACATCTCCTATAACATTATCAGGTTCACTTGCTTTATCAAAAATATCAACACCTTCAAAATGTCCATGGCGTTCAGTGCCAACACCATACTTTTTAATCGTTATCAGGTTTGTCACTTCCTGAATCTCTTCAGCAAAACCAATGCTCTCTAAAACCTCTTCACAATCAACAGTCTCATTGCACTTACCAGTTATCTCATAAATTATCTTTTCTCCTTTCTCAATCTCATCAAAATTCCACATTATTAACGGGTCATCCTTAACAACATAATTTCCAGAGCTTATCATCTTACCGCTTAAGCTATCTATACACTCCTTTGGAATATTTTCTATATAAGTAAAATTCTCCAGCCTTTCACCATCCTTTGGAACAACATTAATCTCAACAATGGCATTTCCTTCATCACACTCTATCTTTCTGCTCATATCAACCTTTTCTTCAGTCTCTGAAACCATTTGAAGAGCTTCTTCCTCAGTTAGAGATAATACAGCCGCAAACTCTGGCTCATCAAATGCTTCTTCAAGCACCCTATCAATCTCTTCACCAGTAGGCTCAATAATTGTATGTCCGCAATTAAATATATTATCCTTATGTCTCAACTTTGTTGAAATTCCCTTCCCTTCCAAAAGCATGCTTAAAAACCCGTCTTCCACTTCAAAACAAAGATAATAAGGATATGGCACATCAATATTTCCAACATAAAATGCTTCTTTAAACTCATCCCCTTCTATTAAGAAAACATTATCCTTTGAACTGCCATTAACACTATCCATAATCTCCGGAAACTCATTAAACTCAGTAGAATTAACCTCTTCATCCTTATCAACAAAATAAACCCTT